>JBHLME010000244.1:0-3247 GCA_048938445.1 Promethearchaeota archaeon
AATATATTTGGTGATATAAAATTTCCAATAAGTAAGCTTTTAATAAAGAAATTGGAGGATTTTAAGACATCTCCCCTTAAACAATTACATTTTGAAGTATTCAAAGATATTTTCCCCTCTTATTATATTTTCGAAGCAATCCATATTTCGGATCCAAAAATTGACAGCTCGGGCAAGAAAGGGATATTTAGATTTAAAAATTCAGAATTTTTAAATAATTTTGATTCTCTCTATCATTTTTATTTGATATCGGGAATGATTGAAACAAAGATGTCAACTGATCTAGGAGTACCAATTAAATGTAATATCGAAAAAATTCACATATCAGACAAAATAGAAGATTCTTATGTAGATTTATCCATAGAGTTTAAATGATTAATCTTCTATTTAGATTTTAACAATTTATAATCTAAAAATAATCTTATTCATCATATCTTGTAACCTTTCCTCATAAAAAAGGGCTAAATCAATGAAACCCGCTCCCTCTAATATATTCTACAATTGAATAAATTTAATTTAAATAAATAAGGATATTTATCCTATAACAAATTATAAGTTATTATTCAAATTCAATTGACAAATCCACATAAGATTCCTCCTTATTATCAGAGATGTGGATTTTAACAATATCACAACTTACATTTCTATTCAATTTACTCATGAAACACGCTTCTGCAACTCCAGCAATGATATAAAAATAAAAAACATAATAATTACTGGTATTAATAAATTCCGAGTTTTGAAACCTGTAAATTGCTTTCCTATAATTATTCTCGAATGTCATACTTGTAATTTCCATTGTATCTTGGAGAAAATTAAATGAAGGAAACAACTTTCTAAAAAACTCTAAATGTAGTTTTGGTTCCTTAATTTTTTTTAGTGTTGCGATTTCTTTTAACAAGCTTTCTCCAAATTTATATTCAAAATTCAGGAAGAAATTCTTTCCCATTTCTTTATAAATTGAACCATCATTGGGAAGAAACATTTTCAAGGACTTTAAAATTGCTTTAAACACCAAAACCATTGTTCCCTTTGGAATAAATCTTGTATTAACGCTGAAATATAGGTTATATTGTCCAATTGATTTATTAAATATCTTATCTTTGAGTTGAAGTGCGGTAATATACTTAGAAACAGTATTTCTTGAATAACTCATATCTTTTGCTATGTCAGTAATCGTTACACCAGAAGGATTTTCTCTTATGTAGTCCAAAATTTCATTTTCGTAATCAATGCTTTCAGGTTTTTTAGTAATGGTTGAATTCACCACCTAAACCAAATGTATTACTTATAAAGTAAGAAGAACTTATTAATTGTTTTATTACATACAAATATAATTTTATATTATTATTAAATGATCGTTATTGATCATCACTAACTAAATACATTTAAATAGAATTAAGCTAAATTATATAATTAATAATTGAAAATTTTAGGAGACATGAAATAGATGGTTAAATTTATCGAAGAAATAGTAGAATTAAATGATGATAAAGTAATTAGCATATTAAAGGAAAAATTAGCAAATAATGAAGAAATAACGGCAATCATGGATGAAGTCAAGGTTGCCATGAAAGAAATAGGTAGACGATTTGAGGAAAAAGAATATTTTTTACCCGATTTGATAATGTCAGGTGACATTTTACGACAAATTTTTGAAATACTCGGACCTGAGATTAAAGAGTCAGGAATTTCAGAGGAGAAGAAGGCAAAAGTATTATTAGGAACTGTTGCGGGAGATATACATGATATTGGTAAAGATGTTGTTAAATTCATGTTAGAATCAAGTGGATATGATGTTTTAGATTTGGGAGTAGATGTTCCTAGCGATATATTTGTTGAGAAAATGAAAGAATATAAACCAGATGTCGTGGCTTTAAGTGGTTTCTTAACCTTAGCATTTGATTCAATGAAGGAGACTATCCAAAAAATAAAAGATGCAGGATTAAGAGAATCCGTTAAAATAATGATTGGGGGTGGAACAATTGATGAAAACATCGTGGATTATGTTGGTGCCGACGCATTTGGGGAAAGCGCAGTAAGTGCCGTGAATTTAACAAAAGAATGGATGGGTGTTTAAAAAATGAGCGAAAAAAATCCAAGAGAGTTATATAAAGAACGAAACCAAAGAGTTACTGATGCTATTACTCTTAAAGAACCAGATAGAGTTCCCATTACACCGATGGTTACATTCTATCATACAGAGGTGTTAGGGATAAGTAAAAAAGAAGCAATGTATGATCTTCAAAAACTATACAATGCTGCAAAAGAAATAATTATTCCAATGAATTGGGATCAAGCTCCACCATTATTTCATGTATATTCAGGAGAATTATTTGATGCTCTGGGAATGCAGGTCTATAAATGGCCTGGGGCTTCATCAGAAGAACACCGCTTGGAAGATAATAGGCCTTTTCAATTTTTTGAACGTGAATACATGAAAGATGACGAATATGAAGAATTATTTTCCGATCCTACAGGTTTTGCCCTACGTAAAATATTACCTCGTCACTTATTAAAGTTTAAAGGCTTTTCAGGATTTCCACCATTCACAGGATTAGTAAATGCAACAATGGCCCAATTTTTTGTTCCATTCTTATTTGGATCTCCAGATGGTCAAAAAATGCTCAAGGCTGCTCAAGAGAGTGTTTCCCAATTATTTAAGATTGTTGGTATATCAAATGAGTATGAAAAAGTCATGAAAAAGAATGGATATCCAATGCAATTCTTAAGCGCAACTCAATCACCATATGACATTGTTAGTGAGTTTATGAGAGGAATGACAGGTACAATGATGGACATGTATAAAAAACCTGAAGAATTAAAAAAGTTATTGGATATAATGACTGAATCCACAATTAAGGCAACCACGCAATTAGCTATGCTAGGATCATCTAAAAAAGTTATTTTTATTCCATTACATCGCGGCGCTGAAGGTTTCATGAATTTCAAGCAATTTGAGACTTTTTATTGGCCACAATTAACAAAACTCATGGAAGGACTAATAAAACATAATTTTATTCCAATGCCCTTTTTTGAAGGAAAATATACCGATCGATTCGAATATCTGGCAGAGTTTGCTAAGAAATATAAGGGAAAGATGATATATTGGTTTGACAAATCTGATATCATAAATGGTAAAGAGATTTTTGGTGATTATGCATGTATAAGAGGTAATGTTCCTGCATCATTATTAATCACAGGTACACCCCAACAAGTAGAGGACCACGTAAAAAAATTGATTGAA
>JBHLME010000013.1:0-51545 GCA_048938445.1 Promethearchaeota archaeon
AAAGAGCTCTAATGAATGTCATACCAGAAAACACGATAACAAGAAACATTAATCCTATCATAACGAGGGAGCAATATATAGGATTTAACAAGACTGATCCTATCAAAAACGGGCAAATAGTGTTATTTAAAATACACGGTTCAAAAAAAAATATAATAACCGGAGTTGACACTTCACAATCATTAGTCACTACGCTATCTGCTTTGGGTAAAGACCGAGAAGAAGGTAAAACATTTACCATAGAAGCGTATAAAAAACCAGCAATTTATCAAGTATTAGAAAATAGAACACTCGTTGTTTTAGGATATTCTGGAAGCGATGATTTTGATATCGCACCGTTTATCAAGGAATTAAAGACATGCAAAAAGATCATTTGGATCGATCACGATGCTTCTAAGAAGGACTCAAATTCTTCTGAAATATTTAATTACAACGCCCTAAAGAGTAAAATCGAATCAAATCAAGCCTCAAAGCAAGAAAAATTTCTTTTCGATATTAAATCAGAAAATAACATTGAAATCATTCTTATAAAGACAAATACCGCAGTTTATGTATCGGAGGTGCTTTGGTCTCTCTTAATAGATACCTTTTCAAAACCAAAGCTCCCAGATGTAACCGAAAAGACACCACAGGCATTTAGGGAATATCTAAAGAGTTTAAAGGTCTATAGTGAAATCAACTCTTTCACGAAATACTTATTTGCTATAAATATTTACGAAGGGTTAGGAGAATGGAAAAAGGCTCTTCGTTCGGCAAGAAAGGGATTAGAACTCGCAATATCTGAAGGGAATAAAAAACAAGAAGGGGAATTTCTAATAAAGGTTGGTGCTCAATTAATTTACGATTCTAAGCTAGAAGAAGCGCTGAATTTGATCTTGGAAGCCAAAAAGATTCATGATGAACTTCATGATTACGATGGGATTGTTACATGTATTAGTGCTATTGGTAACATTTTATTTTCGATAGCAAAATTTGAGGAAGCATTCGATTTTTTCAAGCAAGCTTTTGATCTTATAGATAAGGTTAGTGATATCGAGGATAAGACCGCCATAATGATAAATTTGGGATCCATCCAAGATACAATTGGAGATAGAGAATCTGCCTTGAGTTCCTATAAAAAAGCATTGAACTTCGCAAATCAATCGGGACAATTAGACGATAAAGCCATAATTCTTAAACACATTGGTCTCGTTCAGATGAGTCTTTTGGAATACAAGGAGGCCATAAATTATTTCAAGCAATCCTTTGAAATTTTCGAATTAATCGGAGATTTACGCGAATTAGCTGGATTATACAATTTAATGGGAATGACATATTTTAAAATGGAAGATTACAAAAATACCCTTGATTGTTTTTTCACGGGGATACAATTGGCAATAGACATTGGATCCTTGAAAATGCAAGCAATAATTGCCCTTCAATTAGCAAAGTATTACGACTTTGCAGAATTGGAGGAAGAAGCGACGCAATACTTTCAAGCAGCAATGGAACTCGTGGAAAAAGTAGAAGACATCGAAATTAAGATGCAATGTTTAAGCGAAGTTGCTATTTCATGCTATAACAAAAAAGCATATGATGTTGCTTTAGATTATTTTGATATTGAATTGATCCTTGCCCGCGAAACAGGCAATAACCTTTATATTAATCAAGCGCTCGAATGGATGGCGGCAATATATTTAGAATTATCCGATTACAAAAAAGCACAAGAAATTTACGCTGAAATCATTGATCTTATTGATAAAAGCGGTGATGTTAATAAAAAAGCAGACTATCTAATGAATTTAGGTAAGAATTGGTATGAAACGACCAACAACATTCAACAATCAATAACATACCTGCAAGAATCTCAAAAAATTTACGAAAATCAAGCTAAAAACGATATGGTTAAACAAATTCGAGAGGAGATTAAAAACATCAAGGAACGTTCAAAATCAGAATGAACTTTAATTTTCATACATTAGAAATCCTAATTATTAAGATTGTAAATACCTCTTTTAATAAATCTATTTGAATTTAATATTCCAAATTTATTTTTGAATTTAAAAATTATCAGGTTTTATTATTTCTAGCTTTTGATCTTCAGAAATGTCCAAACGATTAAAAATTATAATATAATAAGTTTAAATATATTTGTTGCCATCTGGTAAATAGACATAAAAATATAATAATTTTCCTACTTTTATAATCTATATTCAATTTTTTAATCAATAACAATGAGATATTATTAAAATATCGGATAAAAATGGCAGATATCGTAATTTTAAGTATTTTTGATTTATATATTAACAGTTTAGCCATGGTTCTTTTATTATTTACCGCTTTTCGTTATTTTGGATTAGCAAGAAGAAATGAGAATCAAAAAGAGCGCGATATTTTAAAAGCATATATAAGTATGTTTTTTGGATTTGCGAGTTATTTTATCTTAACTAACATTAGTTTTTTATTCTTGACAAATAGTTATGAAGATTATTTATTTTGGGGTAATTTCGAAAACCTTTCATTAGTTTATATTTGGTTAACCAAGAGCGCTATGGGCTCATATTTCGGTGGCCTATTATTATATTTTTATAGATATGAAAGAGTAATGAACAAAAAAATCTATTCATTAACAATAATTTCAGTCATAGTTGTATTGATAGTATTTATAGCACCTGAAGATTTTGTATTTTATAATTTTCAGCCCGTTATTTTTGCCATTATCGGATTATTATTTCTGCATTCTCTTTTTAAACTTACAAAATGGTCTCAAAAGCAACTTAGGGCAGCAAATTCTTTTATCATTGTAGGGAGTTGGTTCATGGGGACTTACGTGGGGTATATTAGTCCTGTAGCATTATCTTTAGGAGTAATATCCGTATTATTATTCCCTATTTTTATTAATATCGGTATTCTTATTTCTATGGCTCCCACAATCTTTAAACCTGAGTTTTTCTCACGAAAAATTAGCTACTGGTATTTATTTAGTATTTTCATAATAAGCATGGAATTGTTAAGCTTAATTTATACGATTTATATGACAACAGAAATAACATACATATTTTCACCACTTATATTAATAATCTTTTTTATAATAGAATGTTCATTCTTAATTAGGTATATCAAGCATGAGGATACTCAAGGTAATAAAGAAATTGCAGATATTGGGATAGTTAGCGTGTTCACTCGTCCTGATAACATAACTGAGGAGGAAATATCCATATCAAAAGAAAAAAAAATTTGTTTAACATGTAAGAATAAACTTGGTAGATTCATGTACATGTGTCCCGACTGTCATACTTTTTACTGTGAAAAATGTGTTAGGATTTTAAGCGATCTCGAAAATATCTGTTGGATCTGTTATACACCCTTTGATGAAAGTAAACCATATACACTTCCAGAACAAAAAGAAGAGGAAGAGGAGCCAATAATTGATCATAAAGCTTTAGATCAGAAAATTAAAGATGATTTAAAAGAAAAATAATAACAATTAAAATCGGATATATTAACTCAATTAGGAATTTGTCTTTAACTTCTAAGATATTGATACAAATTCAATAGTCGTCAAAATCAAGTATTTGAAAAAATCAAAATGGATTTTAATTTACTATATTTGAAATTATATATCTAAATGAGTCGATTTATTGAGTAATGCAATACTCATGTAATTTATAATATTTTTTTTAAATTTAAATTAAAACCTTACAAATCGGGCACACGTGAGAATTTATCAAGACAAATCTATCTGTCTGAATAATAATACCCGAACGGCCAAGATCTTTAGTTAGTTTCAATGTTTCAGAATAATCCTTTAAAATAATCTCATCTCGAGCAAGTTTGACAGAATCTTGCATTATTGAAAATTCTTCTAATGGTTCTCCATCCTCATCGTCAAGAAACAACGCGAGTTGCCCATTCGCATATCGTTCCTTGCGAAAATTTTTTTTTGAATGCTTTTGACTTTGAAACATGTCCATACTCCTCTTGAAAGGATTTCATTATTTTACCAATAAAATACCAATTGGTATAAAAATACTTATTTTGGGATTAATAATGCAAATTTGCAGGGGTATTTAAAAGGAAATAGTATTGAAATTTTGAAATTTTTTATACATACCTAAAATATTTTATCAAAATCCTTTATCATCTAAACAACTATTACAGAGAGCATCACACTTTTTAATATAAAAATTATCTCGTCTTACATGGAAAAATTCAACTTTCTCAAATTTACTTTTAACACGATAGACTTTCTCGCATAACTCAGAAAGATGACTTGCTTTAATTCGATAATCTTTATTTATCTGTTTAATCACGAGTTTGCTGTCAGAATATACTCTTACTTGCCATCGTGTAAATTTTTCAGCAGCTCTTAATGCATTGATGATTGCCGTGTATTCTGCGATATTATTTGTCTGCTCTCCAATAAATCCGCAGCCTTGGTGAATTTCTCCATCATCTTTTTTAACGAATATAAATGCATAAGCAGAGGGGCCTTTATTTCCTCGTGAAGCACCATCAACGTATATTTCCAGGATGTCCTCTCTTTTAATTGGGTTTTTATTCAATTTACTACCCATTAAAATTTATGTAATTTTGATATTATTAAAGTAAATTATTATAGCTTATTTAAATTCTGAAGGTATCCAGACTTTCTATAAAATATCAGCTGAAAGTTTTTATATTTAAATATCAAAATGATTCTTGAGATCTTGATTTTTTTAAAATAAGACCTTACAATTGGAGCACACACCTGAGATTCGACCAAGATAGATTTATCTGTCAGACTTGTTACTAAATTTGTAATTAATAACTAAAATTACTTTTTACTAAAAACCCTCTTATAATATTGGGGGAAATCATCAATATCTTCCTCATTTATCTCAATTCTTGCGATGTTTTGTGCTAATAACTTTTTAAATTCTAATTCCATCTTTCTAAAGAGGACAATTCTTTGAGCTTGGGGTGATCCTGCCCCATGCATCGATTCAGTCAAATACGCTACAGCATTTCTTCCTAAAGACATGTTTTCAATTAATCTAAGAATTTTTGCTCGATTTTCTACAGATATACCCCTCCTACCTTTCAGATATTTGTCCAATAATGGATGCTCCTCCTCATTTTTAAAATCTTTTTCAGAAGGTAAAGTCACCACCAAGCCACCAGCAATATCTTGAGCTAATCGGCATAATTCATATGGAAATCGTGTCACGTGTTGCTTACAAGTGTTTGCTAATATCTCATCGCACATCCATACTCCCGAGTCAAGTTGATAAGATTGATAAGACGCTGCTATTCCCGTACCGTAAATCGTTTCATTTAAATGAGTCATCTCAACAAGTTTATCCTTAATATGAGCCTTATTAGGTACGCCATTATAATCTGCTATAGTGGCCGTAGCTCCAATTAGAACATCTCCCAATCCCGACTTGCATACATAACTACGTCGATGATAATTAGTAAATCTCTCAACGAGTGGTCCCGCAAATTCATATTCACCATTCAAAAATATGAGATTATTTGGAATGAAAACGCGGTTAAATATAACCAATGCTTCCTGTCCAGAAAATAAATAATTACCTGTATCAATCTGAGAGCCTTCTAAATGTCGTAAATCATTTGATTGACGACCATAAATATAAGTGATATTCGGATCATCAACAGGGATGGCACCCGAAATTGCATAATCTTTATCATTTTCGGTGAGACTTGTATTTGGCATGATGATTAACCAATGGGAATTAATGCAACCAGTTTGATGAGCTTTAGCTCCTGAAACATATACTCCCTTTTCATTCTTATCAACTACATGAACGCATAAATCAGGATCCTCTTGTTCATGAGGTTTCTTGCTCCTATCACCCTTAGGATCTGTCATGGCGCCCCCTATTACGATATTCTTTTCTTGAGCCATTTTTACAAATTCTAGGAAATTTTGATGATATGAAGTATTGTATTCTTTATCAATATCATATGTAATAGAATGAAGGGTGTTTATCGCATCCATGCCAACGCATCTTTGGAAGCATGTTCCCGTGAGTTGTCCTAATCTTCTCTGCATTTTATTTTGAAATACAACATCTTTGGGTTTCTCGCAAACATGTAGAAACCGATTCACCCTTTTACCTATAATGGATGAATGAGCAGTAGCAAGATCTTCATCATTACTAGCTAATTCATAGGTTTTTGCAACAGCATTTATAGATGGCTTAATTATAGGGTGATCGACAATATTTTTTATCAATTCTCCAAAGAGATATACCTTAAGATTTCTATTTCTTAAACTCTCTCTATATTGTTCTGCCGATTTTATCGGTTTTTCCAACATTTTATCTCTCCAACTTTAAATTAAATATTACTTTCAATTACAATTTCTATTAGACTTAGTATTTTTTAGTTTAAGTACTAAATCCTTATAATTCTAAAGTTAAGCTGTTATCTCTATTTTTAAATTAATATTCAATTCAATATTAGTTATTTTTTTTGTTTGGATTTCTTTTTGAAATATCCTGGCCAACAATATGGGCAAGGGCCACTCCCGATATATTTATGACCCCTACTACAAACTTTTTCCTTCGTTTGTTTATCATTCACTACTGATCAACTCTCTTTTTTAGATGGATCCATCCAAAAAAACGCCCATTGATGTCCATCTAAATCTTCAAAATATCGACCATATAACCACCCATAGTCTTCTGTTTCTCTGAATTCTTTTCCTCCAGCATCATTTACCTTATCCATCATAAAATCTACTCTTTCCTTACTATCTTCAGTTATAGCTATTATCACTTCTGAATTTTTATCGGTTTCAGGAATTTCCTTTTTGGTAAACGTTTTAAAGTATTTATTAACAAGTAGCATCACATAGATATCATCTCCAACAATTATGCAAGTGGAATTTTCGTCTGTAAATTTAGGGTTGAATTTGAAACCTAGTTTAGTAAAAAATTCAATTGATTTTTCTAAGTCTTTTACTGGTAGATTCAAATAGATTTGAGAGTTCAATTTCATCACCATCAATTGTTATTTGATTCAGTTTTATCAGAAAAAGGTAATTTATTCAAAAAGATAAAGCATTATTCTAAAATGAGAGAATTTTATTCATTTTAAAGAACCATTATGACTTATCTTTAAATTCTTCGATGCTATTCATAGAAAATTTTACCTTTCTCATAACTTTTTAATAATTAATTAGAAGAAATTTATTACTTTAAACCTTTTTTGAATGAAATATTCACAAAATTTGTCTTTCAATGATAAATTATATTATAGTCTTGAAATGCATTAATAAAATCTAGAGGAAAAGACTAAGGCTTTAGAACTCTCAAGAGATAACTAGAGTACTAACCCTTTTATTGATAAATACATCTGATTTCTCTTCAAAATTAATCAAATGAACACGCTGTCTATAATTTATAAATTTTCCAATTAATTTCATTTATTCTCAAATTAGAATGTTGAAAATTGTTAAAAAATTATGATGAAAGTGTTTAAAACTTAGGTATGTAAGATGTACATTAATAGATATTTAACATCTAAAGTAAGTTATATATTGAGGCGAATGTTTTGACGTTTGTAAGACCATTATATGTATTGGTAACAGGTGCTACTGGTAAGCAAGGTGGTTCTGTGGTACAATCTCTTTTGGATTTTGGACACCGAGTACGAGGCTTAACTCGAGTCCCTGAATCAAAAAAAGCGATATCTCTCGAAGAACAAGGAGTAGAAATAGTAAAAGGAGACTTTAAAAAACCCGATACCATTAGAAAAGCATTGGAAGGTGTAGATGCCATTTTTTTAATGGGAACGCCTTTTGAAGGTGGTGTAGAAGAAGAAACTGATTTAGGAATTACCGTGGTTGATATAGCTAAAGAAGTCGGTGTAAAACATTTAGTATATTCCTCTGTAGGGAGCGCTCATAAAAATACTAGTATCCCTCATTTTGACAGTAAATTTAAAGTAGAAGAATACATAAGAGATATTGACATCCCTCATACTATTATCCGTCCCGTATTTTTCATGGAAAATTTTTTCGCACCCTGGACATTTCCAGGACTTAAAGAAGGCAGAATTACAGCCCCAATGAAACCTGATAGAAAATTAGCAATGATTGCAGTTCGGGATATTGGTAGGTTTGCGGTCCATGTCTTTGAAAATAGAGATAAATTTTTAGGGAAATCCATTGATATTGCCTCTGATGAACATACCCATGAAGAAATTGCTCGAAAACTTTCACGGGTAATAGGGCGTAAGATTAAATTTTATGAACAATCAAGTGATGATGCTAAGGCACTAGGTGAAGACATGGTTAAAATGTACAAGTGGTTTAATGAAATTGGATATGATATTGATTTAGAAGAATTAAATCGCAATTATCCCACAATTAAATGGACGAGCTTTGATGATTGGGCAGAAGACCAAGATTGGACCGTACTAGAACAACCATTAGCACCAGATATATCTTAACTTCATTTTTTTTTTTTGAATAAATATATTAAAATTATACAATAAAGGTGAGTCGATGCAAAAGATAATACCAAACTTGTGGTTTGATGACCAAGCTGAAGAAGCTGTTAAATTTTATATCTCTCTTTTTAAGAACTCGCAAATGAGGGACATCAGCCGTTATGGAGAAGCAGGCGCAGAAGTATCCGGGAGACCAATAGGATCAGTCATGACGATTGATTTCATACTTGATGGGCAAGAATTTACCGCATTAAATGGTGGTCCAATATTCAAATTTTCACCTGCCATATCATTTTTCGTAAACTGCGAGACTCAAAAAGAATTTGACAATTTGTGGAATGCTCTCTCAAATGGAGGTAAAATTCTCATGGAAAAAGGCACCTATCCATTTAGTGAAAAATTTGGGTGGCTTAATGATAAATATGGCGTTTCATGGCAATTAAATTTAGGACCTCGTGAAAAAAAAATAACTCCATTTCTAATGTTTATAGGAGATCAACACGGAAGGGCCGAAGAAGCAATAAAATTATATACTTCCCTGATCAAGAATTCTCGTATCATTAATATCATTCGCTACGGGGAGGAAGAAGCAGAGTTGGAAGGAACGGTAAATCACGCAATTTTTACACTTGATGGTCAGGAATTTATGGCGATTGATAGCAGTATAGAACATCCCTTTACTTTCACACATGGAATATCATTTATGGTGAATTGTGAGACACAGGAAGAAGTCGATGAGCTTTGGAGTAAATTATCTGAGAATGGAGAAAAGGAGCCATGTGGGTGGCTTAAAGATAAATTTGGAATATCGTGGCAAATAATACCAACTTTATTAGGAGAATTGCTGAAAGATCCCAATCCTGAAAAAACTAAAAATGTGATGGAAGCAATGTTAAAAATGGGAAAAATTGAGATAAAAAAGTTAAAGAAAGCGTACGAACAAGGTTAAAATGAATATTATACATCAATTAAAAAAATACATATAACTTCTATTAACTTGAAAAAAAATATTGAACTAATAAAATTTAGAGGTGATAAAAATACTTCAAGTAGGTGACAATGTTCCTTTTGATATAGAATTGCTTGATCAAGACGGAGAAGTGGTTAAATTAGCAGACTATAAAGGAAAAAAACTGATAATATATTTTTACCCAAAAGACGACACGCCTGGATGCACGACGGAGGCAAAAAATTTTCGAGATTCAATTAAAGAATATGAAGGAAAAGGAATTGCAATCATAGGAATAAGTGCTGATTCCATAAAGTCACACAAGAAGTTTCAAGAAAAGTATAACCTTCCTTTTACACTTCTTTCTGATCCAGAAAAAAAAGTAGCTAAAATATTTGGAGCTCTTGAAGATGGAAGGGTACGCCGTCGAACTTGGTTAATTAATGAACAAGGTGTAATCGAAAAAGTGTTTGAAAAAGTTTCAGCTTCAAAACATAATGAAGAACTATGTACCTATTATGGTATCAAACGAATCATGTAATTTTTTTAAAATTTTATCAAAAAAATCAATTAATTTGCTTTGCATTTCCAAAATATGAGTGCCGTGTATTCTGTGATATTATTAGCCTGTTTTCCAATGAATCAACATCCTTGGTGGACTTATCTTAAGTTATAAAATAAATAAAAAAAAATAATAATAAAAAAAAAAGATAGCTAAATAATATTTTTGAAAAAATTCAGCAATTTCCTATATCTTTCTCTTCTACTTCGACATTTTTTGGTATGAGCATAAATTTTTCGTAGATTTCGGCAAATAGCATAATTGGGATTGAAGTTAATAAAATCATTACCCAATCTACAGGTCCAAGAAGCGAAGTTCCTATGAAAATTTGTAAGAATGGGATATAAATTGCTGAGAGAAGTAATATTATCGCAAGAAACACTGCTCCTAATAAGATTTTATTTTGAAATAACTTTTTTGAAAATATAGTTGTCGTTTGACTAACAGAAAGACTTTGTATTAACTGAAAAATGACGAGCGCCGCAAATGTGATTGTTCTTTGTCTGGATAAATCCATTGTTGTTAAATCTATAGTAATGTTAAAATTAATGCTCCATAAAAACAAAAATATACATCCAAAAGCATTCAAGATTCCAAATAGCAGGATAAAAATAGTCATATTTCTGGTGAGCAAGGGTTCATTTGGATCCCTAGGTTTTCTAAGCATTATATTTTCTTCAGCAGGACTTACACCGAGAGCAAGTGCAGGAAAACTATCGGTGACTAAATTAATATATAATAATTGGATCGCAAGAATGGGGAGAAAACTATGTCTAAACACTACAAAGCCTAAAATGACCATTGCTAAAACAGTCAAGACCTCTCCTGCGTTAGCTGATAATAGATATGCAATAAATTTTTTAATGTTATCATAAATTCTCCTTCCTTCCTCTACGGATTCTATTATGTTAGCAAAATTATCATCAACCAGTATCATATCGCTTGCTTCTTTAGCCACGTCTGTCCCTGTTATTCCCATTGCTACACCCACATCCGCTCGTTTTAAAGCGGGAGCATCATTTACTCCATCTCCGGTCATGATTACCACCTCATCTTGCTTTTTTAAGCTATTTATAATGCGTAATTTATGGGAAGGATTTACTCTTGCAAAAATATCCGTTTTCTGAATGGCTTTGTCCAACTCTTCATCGGACATTAGTTCTAACCTGGCTCCTGAAATGGGTTCTGTTGCTCCGCAAATTCCTATTTCCTTGCCAATTGCTTTAGCAGTTGACATGTGATCCCCGGTAATCATTATAACTTTAATTCCTGCTTCTTTAGCTTTTATCACGGCAGGTCTTGATGATTCTCTTGCAGGATCAATCATTCCTACAAATCCTATAAACGTTAGATGTTCTTCAACAAGATTGCTCTTTTTTTTTTCAAGCAATTCTTGTGTTTCCTCCGCAGTGATGTCTCTTAATGCAAATCCCAAGATACGATAAGCGAAATTTGTGGAAAATCTCTCGCTAATTTTGATTATTTTTTCTTTTTTCTCAGTAGTCAATTCTATCTTTTCACCATCTTCCAAGTAAAAATCACAAAGATCTAGCAAGATGTCCAGGGCTCCTTTTACCATTATCCGAGATGTATTATTTTCATTATTTCGTGATATGACACTCATTCTTTTTCGACTACTATCAAAAGGAAATAAATATTCAACTTCCCATTTTTTTTTAATAGTATCAATCGTTTGACCTTTCTCAGCCAAAATGAGTAAAGCTATTTCTGTTGGGTCTCCAAATACCTTGTAAGGCTTATCTTCGTCTTGAAATTCTATAGATGCTTCGCTAGCTAAAGCACATATTTCCAAAAGGGATTCTAAATCGGGTCTATATCCCGGTTCAATTTCTTTGGCACTCTCCGCCTTTACGATCTGACCAAAGTTAACATATCCAGTTCCCGTGACATTATATTGTTGATTCATTGTCCAGATGAGAGTAACCGTCATTTCATTTTTAGTTAACGTTCCTGTCTTATCTGTTGAAATTATAGTGCTGGAGCCAAGAACTTCCACGGCAGGGAGTTTTCGAATAAGTGCATTTTTCCGTGCCATGCGAGTAACTCCAATTGCTAAACATAGAGTCATGACTGCTGGAAGTCCTTCAGGCACTGCTGCAACAGCAAGTCCAATCGCGAAAATGAACAATTCTGTAAATTCATTCAATCCTACAAAGATAATTTGAATAAAAAAAATACTAATGGCAATTATAATTATAAATAAAGTCAATTGCTTTGCTAATTTTTTCAATTTTTTCTGGATTGGAGTATCTTCTCGAGTAATATCTGAAATGGAAGTGGCTATTCTTCCCAATTCAGTATCAAGTCCGGTAGAGACAACAAGTCCTTTTCCTGATCCGCTTGAGATTACGGTTCCTTTATGAAGCATGTTCTTTCTTTCAGCTAGCGGTGTCTCTTTTGGTAAGACATCAATATTCTTTCTAACTGGTAAAGATTCTCCTGTTAATATTGACTCATTTACATTGATCTCGTATCCTTTTATCAAGCGTATATCCGCAGATATAAGATTTCCTGCTTCTAATAATACAATGTCCCCTGGCACAAGAAATTCTGCTTTCAATTTAATTTTTTCATCATTTCTGATAACAAGCACTTCACTTTTAGATAAAGATTGGAGTGCTTCAATTGCTTTTTCAGCGGAATATTCTTGTTGAAACCCTAATCCAGCATTTAAAAGAACAACAAAGATTATTGCGACAACTTCAACTATTACACTGTTATCATTTTCAATGATCCCAAGTAAGGCAGTGATCAATCCGGCTACGATTAAGATTATAACCAACAAATCCTTAAATTGGGAGAGAAAGATTTTAATAGGACTGATTTTTTTACCCGTATCTAATTCATTTTTTCCATATTTTTCTAAACGTTGATCTGCTTCTGAGGAAGTTAAACCTTTATGATTTGTATTTAAAATTTCAAACAAATTGTCTATGCTTTTTTCGTGTGCTTCTATCATTTTACATTCAACAATAAATTTTTCTCAATCAATCAAATTGTTTATTTAAATATGCTGAATCGTTATTTTTTAATTAAATTTTTACAGAAGAATAATAGTATAAAAACGTTTATTAATCATTTCTTAATATTTTAAAGAATTATGCAATAATCTGATTATATCTCCTTAAAATAACAATATCGGAATTTATTTTGAAAAAAGGAAAAGAAGAAATAATGATATTTTCAGAAAAGTTTTAATTCGATTTATTCAATCAATTTAAAAAATGATTCTAGATTACTTCAACAATTTTAATAAATTTCAATCAGAAAAATCTTTTCTATGATTGTAGGTATCTAATGCTTTTAGATGATTCTGTTATGCTTTATATTATTTTTAAGGAAAATTTTTATGATCTAGACTTTTTTCAATGTTATATAAATAAAGTAACTTATCATGCCTGAACTCCCGGAAGTAGAAATATACAAGCGTTATCTTGATTCCACTTCGTTAAATAAGGAAATTACCGATATTTTTGTCAGGGATGAGAGAATATTAAAAATTGATGGCAATCATTTTAAAAAACAAGTAATCGGAAAGGAGTTCCTTTCTACCATGCGTCATGGAAAAAATTTATTTATTAAATTAGATTCTATTTACATCTTGCTTCATTTTGGAATGAGCGGTGATCTAGAATATTTTAAACCACTTGAAAAAGAACCACGGTATAGTAAAGTTATTTTTCAATTTAAGAACGGTCATTATTTGGCCTATATTTCAATACGGCTATTTGGCAAAGTAGATCTCGTGGAAAATCTCAATGAATTTATTGAACAAAATAAGCTTGGACCAGACGCGTATAAGATGACTATGGAAGAATTTCTTTTCGCAACTCGCAGAAGAAGTGGGAATCTGAAGAATTTATTACTCAACCAAGAATTCATTGCAGGAATAGGTAATGTTTATTCTGATGAAATATTATTTCGATCTGGATTATCTCCTAAAAAGAAAATAAAAGATTTGAATGAAAATGAATTGAAAACGTTGTACGAACAGATCAAGGAGGTAATAAAGTTTGGAATCAAGAAAGAAGGGGATTGGACATCATATCCAGGCAATTCCTTAATCCCTCATCGGAAAAAAAACAATATTTGTCCAAATTGCGCAACAATTTTAGATATAATTGAAATTTCAGGACGCAGGGGTTTTTTTTGCCCTAAATGTCAGAAATAATGAGCATCCGTATTAAATTAATAATTTTTCAAGTTTAGATCTTAAAATCCAATTATATTGTGTATACTTAATATAATTTAATGCCAATGGTAAAAAGATATCATTTTAACTGAACGGGAGGTGTTATTGATTCTAAAATTCAAAGTGATAAATCATAATTCTTGAAACAAATGTGATTCTTCTTTTTTTTGAAATTTTTGGTTTTTTGGATAAAATAAAAAGATTTCTTCGTCTGTCAGTTTTATATCTACTGCAGCGGCATTAGCTTCCAAGTGTTCCAATTTAAAAGCTTTGGGGATGGTAATCACGTTATCATGATTGAGCAACCAAGCAATAGCAATTTGATGGATGGTTGCATCGTGATCTTTAGCAACTCTTTCAAGATCTCCTCTAATTAAATCATCTAAATTGGATAATCCTCGGTGTCCTAATGGACTGTAAGCTGTCATGATAATCCCATTTTCTTGATAATATGGCAATGAATCGTGAATGTGTTTTGGTTTAGTAATATTGGCGGGCAGTTGATTATTCACGAGTTCTGTTGTTTTTAAGTATGATTGAGCTTCTTTAAATTGTTCAACAGAAAAATTGCTGACTCCAATATATCGTGTTTTTCCTTGCTTGTAAATCTCTTCCATGACATCCATCTGTTTTTTGATAGAATCCAAAGGACTTGGCCAGTGAATGAGGTAAAGATCAAAATTCTTTAATCCCAAACGTTTCAAGCTTTTTTCGGCAGCTTTTATCATGGTGCGTTTGTTTAAATGCATTGGAAACAGCTTGCTTGTAATAAAAAGTGAGTCTCTAGGATATTCTTTGACAACTTCGCCTACAATTTTTTCTGATTCACCATGACCGTAGAATTCTGCGGTATCAATATGCGTCATTCCCAGTTCAATTCCCCTTCTCAATGATTTCTTCCATTGTTCGTAATACTCTTTACTTTTTCTACTTTTAATCCCCCAGGTACCTTGTCCAAGTACGGGGATCTTTTCCTTGGTTTTTCCAAGTTCTACAAATCTCATAAGGTACGTAGTTTTTATGGGAATTTAAAGATTTTACTTCAAAAATATTTGATTTTCACTTATCGAGATTAATCCTAGATAATGTATTTTAATGAAAAATTTATAAAAATTAATTCATTGATGTGTTAATATTATCAAGGAAATGATAAGAATAATCCCACAAATGAATATGAATGCTTGAATCACCGATTTTTTCAAGTCTTTTTGATCTAATAACTCCGGCAAGAGTTCCGTGGAAGCAAGATAAAGAAAACCTCCTCCTGAGAATGCTAATATAAATAAATTAAAAGATTCAATAAAACTTGATAAAAATAAAGCAAAAACACCACCAGCTATCGCGATAATTGCACTAAGGAAGTTAAATATCAAAGCTTTTTTCTTTGAAAAACCACCATATACGAGGATTGCAAAATCTCCAATCTCTTGAGGGAATTCATGAAAAATAACTGCCAACGTGATGATAATCCCCATGGGAATTCCATTGAGAAATGCGACTAAGATAACAATACCATCCAAAAAATTATGCAATCCATCTCCGAACAGGTTAAGAAGAGCAAATCCCTTAATTTGATTCTCTTTTTGTAGGAGTTTATTTTTTCCTTCAATGATATTTTCATAACAGACCATTTTATTCTCATGTTCATGAGCATGGCCATGGAACCAATAAATAAATCTTTCAATTATGAAAAAAATAATGAATCCTGCAATAACGAAGAAAAATACAAAATTTTCAGGAATTGCAACTCCCTCCGCATTTAATTCTTCCATTTGATGGATAGCTTCAGGTATTAGATCGAATAAAGCGGTTGCAAGTATTGTTCCAGTGGCAAAAGCAATGAGAATGAACAAGATTCGATCTAAAGTAATTTCTTTTAAGCTTATCATGAATAGTCCGACCAAACTTATGCAGCTGATTCCAAAGATTACTAAAAATCCGAAAATGGCTTCTAACATGATATAATTCACAAATTAATGATATATTATATTAGAATCGATGCTTAAAAAGTTCTATTCATTTAAAAAATAACTATTATTGGAATATCAAACGATATGTTATAATGTGTTATTTTTCGATTCTAAAGTAATAATATCGTGTAATTTTAAAATATAAAATATTGGTGATGTTATCTTGCAATAAAGAGGAATAGGTGCAGTTTATATCTATATTTCATAAAAAAAGATAATAAATATTTCTTTAAATAATATCAATTAAAACAATCAGTAAATTAAATAATAAAAATATGGTTGATTTAAACACTGTCATATATGTTCTAACATATATATTTGAAATTGGGTCTGTTGTAGGGTTAATATTTCTTTCATTTAGCTTATATCTAGCACAAAAGATCAAACAATTATTTCCGGGTGGCAATATCGTGAAAAAATGGCAAATTATGCAGCTCCTTATCGGTGTTTTCATGGTAATTCAAGTAATAGGATTGTTAAATATATTCTTTCCCGATCAGAACGTGACATACATTATTAGTGGAATTTTAAATCTTGGAACTGGTATCTTCATTGTAATCTTGTTCAATTTAAGTTTTAAGACATACAAATTGATCTTACACAAGACACAACCTGCATGAAATAGTGAATTATATTAAGATTTAACAATAATAATAATAGTAATGTCATCATTAATTGAGGATCTTTGGATTTTTTCGAGTGATGGGAGGCCCTTGATAGAGGTATTTCACAATACTCAATTTGATAGTGCGCTTTTGGGAGCGTTTCTTGCTGCAATGGAGAGTTTTTCAAAGGAATTATCTAATACACAATTAAATAATTTTAGTTTTGGCAAAAAAAAATTCTTGATAACATCTTGCTTGGATGGGAATATATTCCTTGTAAGTCAATCAGATTTTAAAACAAAAAGTAAAAAAATCCAAAAAGTGTTTAAAATTATTGCTGAATTTTTCGAAGAAATCTATTCAATTGAAGACATTGATAAATGGGATGGGGATACAAAATTCTTTAATAGTTTTAAAGATAGAATAAACCTTTATTTTAGCATGGCGGAATTATGATAAAAATAAAGATTATTTCATTAATA
Source organism: Promethearchaeota archaeon (assembly GCA_048938445.1). Taxonomy (GTDB): domain Archaea; phylum Asgardarchaeota; class Lokiarchaeia; order Sigyniarchaeales; family SOKP01; genus FT1-020. Next base: position 17,224 of record JBHLME010000013.1, read on the forward strand.
AGTTGGTAATGAGAGAACTTAATAACTTTCTCATAATTAAATAAATTATAAACATTGACTTCTTTTTTTGTAATTTTTAATATAAAATCGAATATATTACTGGTTTCCTAAGGATGGTGGTACATCAGCTAAACATTCAACGCAATATTTTAAATATCTGAAAAAATATATTTTCACCATAACTATTTAAGCGATCTTAACGATCTTTTATATAACAACCTATTTTTTTAAATAGTTTAACCAGTAACCTGATTTCTAAAATTGAATATTAATAATGAGAGTTCTTTAAACAATAAAAAGAAGTTTAAAGATTTTATGGATAAATTAAATGCTTCTAAGCCTGAAGTAAAAAATGCTTTTAAAGGAATTAAAGAAAAAATGAAAGAAGAAAAAATAGATCGATTGATTTTTGAAAGGAAATATCTCTCGGAAATTTTCAATAAAAAAATCTTAATCTTTAAAAAATATGATGATCTTCCAGTTTTGAATAATATGGCTTTAGATTATTTTCTCTTTCATTGGATTAATGTTAAATATGAGGGACCTCTAATAAAATTCATCGATATCGAAAAACAGAAAAAAGAATATGTAATTATATAATTTTTAGCATGATATCGTGTTAATTAATGTTTTAATATCATTTTCTAAGCATCTATTTTTACAGCAATGCATATATTAGATTAATTAATTGAAAATTGTTTTAAGTTTCACAGGTTAAAAAAAAGAAATGATGGCTTAGAAATTAGGTATTTTATCATTAATTAAAGAAATCTTTTAAGACTTGTTGTATATTAGAGGGGTATATTGCAGAATATCTCATAATTTTTTCTTGAGATATTTGGTCTCGATATTTACCTAAAATTCTGAATATTTTATGGTCAGGAACGTGGTTTGATTTCCATAAATACAAGAAATCTAAGAAGGTTTTTTCGAGATCTGAATATTTTATTCCATTTTTCATTTTGTAAAAAGTAAATAACTCTTGATTGAAAATAAAAACTTGCAAATTTTTTCCTAAGACAATGATATTTTTCCTATTAAAAGGCATTCTAGTAGTAATCAAACATTCAGTAGGATTTTCTTGCAAGGAAATGTCGTATAATCGTAAAGCTGTATGCAATCCAAAATACCACTCTTTAAAATCCATCATTTTAAGTACTTTTGAAACAAGTTCTACAACGGTATGGTTATTCTTATAATTTTTTGATATACTTTCTTTTTTACCTTTCACGTAATAAAAATCTGCAAAAATCTTGATAAGGTCATTTGTCTTAATTAAATAGTTTATCATCTGTTTATAATTATAATAAAGATCTTTCGAATTATTCTCTAATTCCGTTAAGGAAATGATCTCTTTTCCATCTTCCCATAATTTTTCTAATAACTTATTCAGATTATGAAACCTCTTTTCGTGTCTTCTCTCTCAAATAAGATTTAATATTTAGCTTGTCCCCTAAAAACTCATTTTTATTCGATTAATTATCTATGTGAATTAATCTCTCAAATTATTATCTCTCAAAAGGTAAAAACTCTTCATATTTAGACGAATTTTTTCTATCTTTGTTAAAGATAAGATAATGCTAAACTATTGAAAAATGCATAAAATGAGGATGTCAACACATTTTTTTTCTCTAATATATAAATAGATACATGAATATTTATCTTTATTGGATTTATTTCGCTAAAATGAAGAATTTTGGCAAATTTTACATTTTATAAGAAATTTAGGAATAAAATTATAATTTTTTGTAATAAAACATTAAGTTCTCTTTCTATTGTTTCTTATAATTGTGATGCTCCTTGTCCAAATATTCTTTCTTCAAGAAAAATGCTTTATGAAAAATATCATATTGCTGTGTTGTCAAAATATCTTTAAATTTTTCAGCATTCACGCTTGTAATCTCAAATGCTTTATTGATTAATGAACAAGGATAGTCTTCACATAGACCGCAATTTTCAATATTCTTTTCCAAGCAGCATTCTTTTACTCCATATTCGCAGGATTCAATATCCTGACATCCTCGACATTTCAAACCTTCAATATTTTCCATATCTCGCCCCCATCCTACTTTTTCCATCAACTTAGCTGATTCTTTTAGTTGTTCAAGACTACCACTTATTGTTGCAACATATCTTGGACAAGCAGTACAATTATCTCCACAATAAGCTAATTTAATTATCATTCACCTTTTTGGTTGGATTATCTTCACAACATTCTACATGATTTAAAGCTTTTACTTTTTGCTCTGAAGATCTTCATCAAATTTAAGAAAATTATCCTCATTATTATAAAATCTATTGTATTAAAAAGAGGTTATAAGAATTATAACTCCAATGATAATGAAAATAGATACCGAGACAATTTTAAGATGAAATTTAGGTACTTTTCGAGCAATAATAGCACCAAAAAAGACACCCATCCACGCTAAACTTATTAATGCTAAAAATGAACCTAACCATACTTCAAGAGGATGGGGATATATTGACGCTAAGGTGATTGTTAAAATCTGTGTTTTATCTCCCAATTCCATTATGAAAATAAACAAAAAACCTGCTAAATATGGATTTTTCCTTAAATTAGATAGTCTATCCGATATCTTATTTTTAGATTGATCATCAGAAATAGTATTTTGGACTTTATTATCAACGGGACCCACCTTATTTCTATCGCTTTTAGATAATTTCCTCTCATAATAAAGCCTCTTCAATCCTCGGGCTTCCAATATACCAATTAGAATGAAAACTATACCTGATAATATCGAAATTATAGAAATGGGAACAAATCGCGTTATGACCGCACCAAAGAAGACTCCAAGCGTTACAATTACCGCAAATCCGAGCATGGCACCAAAACCTACTTTATATGATTTTTCATGCTCTAAACTAAGATTGAACACAATTAATTGAGTTTTATCTCCTAATTCACCTAAAAATAAAAGACCAAATGTAGTTATTAATGTTATTAAGTTCATGAGAGATCAAGTGAACTTTTTTTTTTTTATTTTTCGACCTATTTTTAATAAGTATTATATTATTAATTTATGGATAAAAATCTTAAAATTAAGAAAAATTGTATTATCATGAAGACCATTTATTATTATATTTTAAGAAGTGATTATTTCTGAGTGAGAACACCAAATTAGAGTTAAAAAATCAAACGATATATTTTCGATCCTCTGAGGATATGCGAGAATTAGAAAATGAATCAATTGACGTGATAATCACTTCACCACCTTATAATAGGGGTAAGACGTATTCTTCTGACCGAGGTGAACAATTCAATGATAGTAAGGAATTAGATGAATATCTATCTCTTTTAAAGCGAGTGTGGAAGGAGTGTTTAAGAGTTTCAAAATCTACTTCCGTTTTTTTTCTCAATATAGGGGATTCTGCTTCGGATCAAGGAATTTCAGAAAAGGTTGCGCTCTCGATGGAAGAAGTTGGTTGGATTCGCATCCAAGATATCGTATGGATAAAATCATTCTTAGGAAAGGGGCATTATACTCCTTCAGGAGGCACTAAGAGGTTAAATAATTTATGGGAACATGTTTATTTATTCGTCAAGAATAAAAACCAGTATGAATTGGACCCTAAAGAAATAGGAATTCCTTATGCTGATAAATCTAATATTGGTAGATACTCAAATATTGACTTGAGAGATGCAGGTAACATTTGGCTGATTCCATATGAAAAAACCACGGGAGCCACCATCAAAAAAGGTCACGATGCACCATTTCCAATTGGTCTCCCATATAAATGCATTAAATTGGTACCAAATGTTGAAAAAGTATTGGATCCATTTGGTGGGACCTGTTCTACCTTAGGAGCTTGTGTAAAATTAGGGATTAAAGGAATTGCTTATGAGAAATATCCTCGTATAGACGTGATCAAGGAAAGAATCAATGAAGGTGTTCTGTATAAAGAAGAAGATATCATTTTAATACCTCATCTTGAATTAACGGTAAAGTTGCTATCAGATTTGCTTTCAAAATTATCATATGTCCCACAGAAAATAAAAACCAAGAAAAAATTCAATGAATTACAGATATTAAAGGATATTTTAGAAAACTTAAACCTTAACAATGCTTTTAAAAGGAATCTTAAAGTAAGAATAAATCAATACTTACAAAATCAAGAAGAAGAAAATAGTAAAAAAAACAAATTTATCCAAAAAACATTATAACTTTTCTTTTACTATTTAAGTTTATTATCTCACGGAACTTTCAAATATAGGTATTAATGCATCTTAATTATGATAATAAAAGACTTTTTATCTATTAAAACTAATGTGAAACATTAATAATTATAAAAAAGAGTAATATTTGTTATAATATAAAATAGAAATTCTGAAATTAATCATAAGAAACATTTAAATATACAAGACCGTCACTACTCTATTATAAGAAATTTTATCAATTATATAAGCTCATTAGGGTTTTAATTAGTATATAGAGGTTTTAATGATAATGTTTCCAGACATAAAACTAGATAATAAGATTAGAAATAATAAGGATTTTATGGCAGAAATCCAAATGCACATTGATTTTGATAAAAATGAGAAGGTTCTTTACAATAATCTATATTTTAAAGGATGTAAATATGTCCTTAAGATGCCAATCTACTCGATTAAGAATGAATGTTTATTTAATGAATGTAAAATAGAAAGATTCAAGTTTAATAATCAAGTGTTTTTTTTGCATTACTGATGGTATTGATAAGAATATGGGGAAGATTTTTGATATTAGAGATTATGAGATTAATCAATCTAATATAAAAATACTCCTAATTGTATTGTATTCATGCAAAAATAAATTTATCATTGTTTTGTATTATCATAAATTTATTATAAATGGTGAAGTGAATTTAGAAATTTAAAGAGTTAGACATTAAAATATATCACATACCCAAAATATAAATTTATAAAAATTTACTATTGATCTAAGATGTCATCAAATAATTCGTCAGAAACTGAAATTCGAATGGTATGTCCACATTGTAAAATTAGTTTCAAAAAACAAATGGACGTCCAAAATATTGATGGATTATATACTACGTTAATAAACAAACATCCTAATGGAGAAAATTGCCCTCCATTCTTAGCTTTTATTGATTCGGCAGGAAAACACCGAGGCTCTCAAAAAATTGATAATATTGAGCATGGTTTCACTATTAATGAACAAATTGTACAAAATGCTCGTAATAGGATAAATGAACTTAAAGATGCCATACGCTTTTACCATTTAAAAATCCCACGTGAAAAGGGAAGAGGATTTGAACAAAAAATCTCAAATGTTACCGATCGTGTATTAATGGGTTCAAGAGCTTATACAATCTTGATGGAATCTCTAACTGCGACTCAAGTGGAAAACATGTTTGGCATGATAACGATGGAAAAAAGGAAAAATTTCGATGGAGGATTATTAGTGTATGGAAAATATAATGGATTGATATACACATTGTTTTGGAAAGATCAAAAATCTCTTCAGAATCAATCCATTGTAGAAATCCAAGCAAATGCTAATCTTACCGTTGAAAAATTATTAGACATTTATGATTTAATGGATCTCTTCCTTTAAAAATGAATTATTTTGAAATTAATTATCCTTTATCACTAAAATATCTAATTTTTCTAATTTTATATCAAATATTATATTTTTAAGAGATAAAAACTTATTTCTATTGAAAATGCGAATGTTTAATGCTATAACACGAACGAATGCTGATTTTTTATAACATATAAATAACCGTATTATTTTCAATTTAATAGCTATTTAATCCCTTCCTTCTTTACTTACCAATGCAGGTCTCGATAGATCAATTAGCTGAGGAAATATTCAATCAAAACGTGAAAAACATAGAATTAATTAGTTATTTTAAGAGATCTACAGAAAAATCCCCCGTTTTTTTAAGTGTCATTAATAGAAATTATGCTGAAATAAGACCACTTCTTTCCAATAATCTAATTATTGCTTTAGAACCCGTAAAAAGCTATATTTTTAATATTGATGCTTTAGAAAATTGTTTTTATGAATCATATCAAGAAAAAATCGATTTTTTAAAGGATGAAATTTGGAAGAGAAAAAGAGCAAAAACAAAGCTCATTAATATGACTGAGGAAATGGAACCTGAAGAAGGAGATCAAGAGTATGAACTAAAATTAAAATCTTGTCTTGAATTTGCCCGTAAATCTATAGATTCATTGGATAAAATGGAATTAGAAAAAGAAGATTTTAACAAGATGGTTGCTAATTATCAAGCGAAAATGAAAGAGGATCCTATCTATAAATTTTTACTCTATGTGAGAAATGATAAAGATTTCATGTTTAATAAAAGGACTGAAGATAACGAAGGAGTCATTCGTAAGAAAATAATAAGTTATTCTGAGGCTAGTATGCCCGGAAACGCGAAACAATTTTTCACGATATTAAAGAAACGAGGATTTTATAAGGAGTATGCCCCTGCTCAAAATTATTACATAACGGAATTAGGATTATTGATTGATAATAAACTAAAAAAGCGTAATTGGGAGCTAGATGATGAAGACTTTGAAAAATTTGAAGAAGAGATTGCACAAGAAGAGGAATTCAACTGCTTAAAAGACAATTTTGGCTTCTAAGAACAAATTTATTCAATTTCGATTAATTTTAAGAATATTACTTACGTAGTTCGAATATATTAAATTGATCTATTTTTAATATATGTTTAACGTAGTATAATGTATGGTAGAGTTATTTCAGCAGGAAGAAGAAGAATCACTTGAAAACAAATTAGAACATGTTCAATTGATAAACTATTTCAAGAAAGCGACAAGTAAAACTCCCGTATTTTTAACAAGTATTCAAAAAAAGTATCATGAAATAAAGCCTCTCCTTGAAATGGGATTAATTCAATGCCAAGATCCTGAATGCAGTTACATTTTTAATATTGATAAGTTAGAAAATTATTTCTATTCAAAATATCAAGAACAAATTGATAATTTGAGATTAAAAATTCAAGATGCTAAAAGGAAAAAGAAAGAATTGATGAAGCTTGTAGCAGAGATGGAACCTGAAGAAGGAGATCCTGATTATGATGATAAACTATTCAATTGTCTATTATTTGCGAGAAAAGCAACGCAAGAATCTCAGACTATTGAAGAAGAAAGAGAAAAAATGACTAAAATAATGAAAAAAATGGCTAATAAAATGAGAAAAGATCCATTCTTTGAGTTCCTACTTTATATTAGAAATGATAGATCTATCACTTTTAATAAAAGAGTGCTTGACGAAGATAGCCTGATAAAGAAAAAGATAATCTCTTATTCGAATGCTTGCTGCAAAAATGAGGATACCATTTTATATAAGGAACTTAAGAAAATGGGATTTTTTAAGGCTTATGGACCAGCAAAAAGTTATTTTATTACTGATTTAGGGAAAAACATTGATAAGCAATTAAATAATCTCGTTTGGATAGAAGATGAGAATTCATATGAAAAAAATGCTGCTGAAATTGCTCAAGAAGAGGAATTTGAATTAATTCGAGAAAAGTTTGGCTTCTGATTCATAAATTAAGAAAATATCAAATCTTAATCTTAAAAGATTCATATCTAATGTATCGTAGTTTATTTAAATAATAGAATGCTAGATCTAATTCATACCCATAACACTCTCTATTATAAATAAAAAAAACATAAGTTTACCATGATATCGTTTATAATATGTGCTTTCTTGGTTGGATGGAGCATATACAAGCGTACTCGACCTGAAGGAAAAATTGAAGGGATGCCCCTTGGACTACCTCGCGGTACAGTTAGAGCCATAATTACCATCGTGATCGTGTCATTTCCCGTTCAATTAATTCTAACTGGCACCCAAATACCTGGTTTGGTTATTAATTCGATATTTATTATTGTTGCGTTTTACTATGAAGCACGAAAACCTGGCGAAGACCGTCTTAAAAGAATTATTAAAGAATTAAAAAATCCTGAAAAACATAAAATTGAAGAAAAAAGAATTATTAAACCACTCTATTTGCCTAAATACTCCGTGAGGATAATATTATTATTATTACTATTGCTAATAATAGGATTAAGTATATTAACCGAAACAGTTATTCAAACGACAAATACAATAATGGATATCATATTAATAATTGGACTTTACATGCTAGGCTCTCTTTTAAGGGGCATTGGCGTTCGCAGTGAACGTAAAAAAATCAAGGAACAAATTGCGAAAATAAAAGATTATCAAACAATGTCTCGATACCAATTAATAGAACAATTAATGGAAGAAAAACTTACTTGGTGGCAACGTAAAGGAAAAAGTATTCTATCTTTATTCACATTAACTTGCGTTATTATATCGTTAGCTTTATATACCGCTAATTTGGAAATTGTTTTAGTAGAAAATCCATACTATTTTATCTCACTTCAGGGACTTCTATTATTAACCATTAACTTGTACTATGGTATTCGGGAATAAAAATACAAATATTCTTCTTTTTTTTTATTTAACATAATTTTAAAAATAACTTCTATTTCTAAATTATTAGATTAATTTAAAGAATTCCATTAAAGTTTTAGTTAAATATTAATGAGGGTCGCGGGTTATTTTTTTCTGTAATATTTTCGGACGCTTAGCACATGTAAATATCTTTTAAAAACTATAAAAAACTTTGGGGGTTCCTTGATGTTTAATGAAATAAAATCATTTGATACAAGACCACTTATTAAAATAATTGAAAAAGGTCAAGATTGGATTCTTGACCGTTTATTTACTTATGCTACTAAATTTAATTTTGTAAAGTATACATCTACTCTTAAAGAAGCCTGGAGGATATCCATTGAAGGATTAACTGAACCATTAATAGAAGCACTTAAGCAGACAAATAAAGTGCCTGATTTTGGTCCTGATGAGGACTTTATGAAGGATTCAATTGCATCATTTGGTATTTTAGAAGCACAGAGACATAGAGATCGTGGCGTGACGCTAGGGATGTTTCTGGGATTAATCAAGTATTACAAGCAATCATATATAGACTTGATAATAGAAAGCGGTTTTGAAAGGCAATATGAAGATTATTGTAGACTTTATATAGATAGATTTTTTGACCGAGTCGAATTGGGTTTTTCTACTGAATGGGTGTCAAAACCTCAAGAGCAACTCATACAAGATCTCCAAGATACTAATCGAAGAATGACAAATGAAAAGAATAAATATCTTACTTTTTTTGAAAGCCTACCAAATCCGGCGATTTTTATTAATTTACATAACAAAATAGAGAACATAAATAATAGTGGATCAAAAATATTTGGATTTTCAAAAGTTCCCGGAGCGTTATATTATAGTGAAATAAAAGATAATACCATACCACTTTGGATGAAAGATGAGTTAAACAAATTCATTACAGAAGACTTAGAAGAATTTAATTATGAAAAATCAATTGAGACGAATATAGGTCCACGTTATTTTAATATAATGATGAAAAAAATGCTTGATGTCAGTTCCAAATTTAGCGGAGTAATTATTATTTTAAATGATCTTACTAAACGCATCGAAGCAGAACAAAAATTAAAAGAATCTGAAAAACGTTATAGAAGAGCATATGATCAAGCAAATATGTTTAAGGATATTATAATACACGACATAAATAATATTCTTCAAATAATTCAGTCATCAGGAGAACTTTATTCATCTTGTCGAAATGAACCAGAAGATTTGAAAGAAATTGATAATTTACTTGAAATGATAAAAAAGGCAGTTGAAAGGGGAGTGGCTTTAGTCTCCAATGCTCGAAAATTATCCCAGCTTGAAGATGCAAGAATGTCCATTCAATCGATGGAAATGTTTAATATTTTGCATGAATCAATCAATACTCTCAAGTTAAATTTTAAGGACCAAAATATCAACGTGAAAATTCAAACTTATAGCGATCATATAACCATTAATGCAAATGAACTACTTACAGACGTGTTTGATAATATTTTAGTAAATGCCGTGAAATACAGTGAAAATACAACGATAGAAATTAAAATAATTATCTCTAAAGAGCAAGAGGAGAATGAAAGTTTTATTAAAATGGAATTTAGAGACAATGGACAAGGGATTCCGGATTTTATAAAAGAAGCAATATTCCAAAAAGGTTCTAAACATAAAAGCGGAAAAGGTTTAGGTTTTGGATTATCACTCGTTATGAGAATATTAGAGAGTTATGGTGGCAAAATTTGGGTTGAGGATCGAGTAATTGGAGATCATACCCAAGGAAGCAATTTTGTCTTATTACTTCCTGAAGCAATGTGAAAAATTGATAAATATTTCTATTTTTATAATTAAGTCTATGACTATTTAGAATTACTGTTAGGTTTTTCAATTTTTCTAAATTCTTTTGTTATGAGAAATCGAATCATTTCCGTGTTATTTCTAATTCCATGGTATTCCTTAATGGCTTCTAGTTTGTCAAAAATTTCCATTTCCAAAGGAATATGCATGTCTTTACTTTTATCGTTTACCATTAAAATAAATTTAAGTATAATTCTTAAAAAAAGTTATTGTTCAATTTATGAAAGTTTAATGGATTAAATTTGGATTAATAGTGGGATTGAAGTGGATAAGTTAGGGATAACTTTAAATATGAAAAGTTAATATATTATTTTGTTTCCTTTCGATTAATGTAAATTCATTTAAGATTGAATCAAGATTATCAAAGTAAATTAATACTTCAAAATATATTAAGAAAGGTTTGGATAACCAGCATCTTAGTAGGGATATATCGGCGAAATTTTTATTGAAATCGATAACTCCGCAAATTAAGTAAATAAAATGAGATAATTACGAGAATGAAAAGAGTAATAGTAAAAATCAATTAGAATGAGAAATTAAAAATGATTCTATTCGTTTTAACGATATTTGCTTTAATAGGAGGTATTATCCTCATTACTATCTCAAGTGACAAGGCAGTTAAACATACGGCCCATCTTGCAAGAGCTCTAGGCATATCTTCACTTATAATAGGAGTTACAGTGGTATCAATCGGAACAGATCTTGCTGAAATTTTAAATTCGCTTATTTCTAGCTATTATTATCATGCAGACATTGATATGGGAGACTCTTTGGGTTCAATTTTTACTCAAATAACCTTAATTTTTGGATTATTACCTATTCTTTGTGGAATGTTCACAGTAAAACGAAAAGAAGTACTCATTTTAGGATCATGTGAAATTATATCCTTAATTGTACTATACTCCGTTATTGAAAAGGGATACTTTACTCGAATTAATGCCCTCTTTGTAGTCGGTAGTTTAATTATTTATTTCTTAATAATTTACACAACGAATAAAGATGACTTCATTGATAGAGCCTCTAAATTCAAAATAAAAGAAATTGAAAGGAGTAAGAAATATCATACCTTAATTGCAAGTTTAGCTTTTTTAGGAGTAACTATTAGCGCATTTACAATTGTATTTTCTATAATATATATTTCAGAAGTATTAAAAATTCCTGAATTTATCATTAGTTTTTTCCTTTTAAGCATTGGGACTTCCCTTCCAGAATTAGCTGTTGATATTAGCGCTCTTAGAAGAAAAGAACATAATATCGCACTTGGAGATATTATCGGAAGTTGTATTGTAGATGCTACATTATCAATCGGAATTGGTCAAACATTTTTTCCTCAATCTGTTTCTGCTGATCTTGCCCTGATACCAATTATATATACTATATTCGCATCTTTCATAATATTTCTAGTTATTTTTTTAAGAAAAAAGGTAGATAAAAGAGCTGGAATTCTCTTTATAGCACTTTATTTTTCTTCTTATTTATTTGTGCCCATTTTATATAATTTTCTATAGGGATTTATTATAAATAAGAATAATTTGATTGTATGTTGCGAAGATACGTATTATGTTCGTGAAAAATTAATTTAATATGATTTTTTTTTTTTTAAAGATATAATAAATATTAACTAGATTATTTTTTAAAAAATAATAATCAAATTTTTTAAGAATAATCCACAATATATATCTAATAGATACTCGAAATAAGAAAATAGAACATTATATACACGGGTATTACGAAAATGATCGACATAAAACTTTACAATGCTTTTACCCATGAATGCTTATGTCTACATTGTTCAAAAAATAGAAAGATTATAAATAAAAATGGAAGAATTAAAAAATGCATAAGCTGTACCAGGTATAGAAATACACCTAATCATTACGTTAATGTATGTGATGAATGTGATGGATGTGGTACCTTTTAAATTTCATGATTTCTAAATTTTATAAAGCACGTTCTCTCTTAATAGAGAGCTCTCAATATTAAGAAAATTAGAATTATTTTTACTTATTATTTAAAATTAAATTCTTGTGATTTTTAATTTGTGAGTTTAAAGCTTTTCTTTAAACGCTCTTAGTCTATTATATAAGCTCCAATTTAAACTACTTCAAAGATTTACCATATGAGTTTATATACTTTATGTATAATGTACATCATAAATCAAATTAGTAAATTTAAAAGAGAGGAAAAAAAATAAGGAGGTTTTAAGCTCGTGATTGATCCATCAATCTTACCATTCATGATAATTATTGGAGTAGTTATAGTTTCACTGATAATACTAATTCCTTTCATTCTTTCTTCATTGAAAGTGGTTAGCGAATATGAACGATTAGTGGTATTTCGATTTGGGAGAATCCATGGGATTAAGGGACCTGGTATTGTATCCATTCTTCCCGGAATTGATAAGACTCGTAGAGTTGATATGAGAACCATAACTTATGATGCTCGAATGATTAAAGTAGTGACAAAAGATAATGTTCGCTGTGATGTGGATTCTGTGGTGTACTATAGGGTAGTAGATCCCCAAAAAGCAGTAGTATCAATACAAAATTTCACGTTTGCTACTCAAAATTTAGCAAATACCGTATTGAGAGAAGTGTTAGGTAGAGCAGATCTTGATGACTTGCTTACAAAAACAAAAGAATATACCTTAGAAATTCAACAACAAATTGATACTAAAACAGATCCTTGGGGTATTAAAGTAAGTGATGTTGCTATAAGTGATGTGGTTCTTCCTGTAGAAATGCAAAGGGTTATCGCAAAACAAGCCGAAGCGGAAAGAGAAAAAAGGGCAAGAATTATTATCGCTGAAGGTGAGTCTTTGGCAGCGCAAAAAATGGTGGAGGCCGCAAAAATGTACTCTCAAAATACTATCTCATTGAAATTAAGGGAATTACAAACAATGGCAGAAATAGCAAGGGAGAAAAACTTAGTTGTAATCACTAATACAAGTGATGTCAATGAAATGGGCAAGATGGTTGCATTAAATAAAAGTATAGTAAGTTAATCGGGTTCTTTAAAAAAAAGATTAAATCTAATTTTTTTATAGATTATTAAAAAATATATTGTTTAAATGATGAAAAAATGGAAATGAATCTAATTTTTATCTTAATATCCGTAGTTTTATTAATTTTAGGAATTTTATTCGTTGTTGGAGAAATAGAATCCGAAGAAGTTGATTTTTTTGGACCTGCAGCATTAATTTCTTTAATAATTGGAGTAATTTTTTGGTTTATATCTAATCCAATTCAATTGTTGAATTCATTAGAACTCTATGCTATTTTAACAATTGTGATTTTATCAGTCGTAATTATCTTCTCTGGATTTTCTTTGTTATTAACAGTAAAGATGATAAAATCTAGAAATTATCCCACTTCAGAAGAGCAATTTCTAGGAGGAATTGGAAAATCCGTAGAATTAATTACTAAGTCAAAAGAAGGATATATTAAATATAAAGGTGAATTATGGAAAGCTCGCTCTGATGAGACAATCGCACCAAAGAAAAATGTAAAAATAATTAAAAAGGAAGGGCTCATGCTTATAGTTGAACCTGAAGAATTCGAAAAATTTTTTTGTAAAAATTGTGGAGCAGAATTAAGGGAAGAGACTTTAATTTGTAGCGAGTGCGGTATTAGTATTTAAAACTATATTTTTTTTGAAAGAACTAGTACTAGTAAGATTTTTTAGTAAAATTTATTTAAATTTGAAATAATCTCGTTTAGGAATTAAAATTGTAAAATTACTTCCTTTCTTATAATCTCCCTTAATCCTATCTTCAACCCAGATTTTTCCATGATAACTTTCAATGATCTTTTTTACCAAAGATAAACCAAAACCCATACCCTTGCCACCCTTATCTTTTTCGTGTCCTTCTTTAAATATAACTTCTTTTCTATCATCCTCAATTCCGATACCATTATCTATGAATTCAATTTTAATATATTCAACATCTTCAATTATATACGAAGAGATGTTGATTTTTATTTCTGTAATGGCACTATCATTATATTTAGCAGCATTTATTAAAATATTTTCAAATACATTTGACAATAATTCATTTGCTTCAACGAAAAAAAGCTCTCCTTCAAAGTTTACATTGATCTCAAAATGAATATTTTGAAAACCTTCTCGCACGAACTTTATGGCACTCCTTAATAAATCACAAACATCAATAGGTTGAGTAGGAAAATCTGTACTTTCAAGTTCAGAAAGCCTCCTGACATTTGTTACTAATAATGAACCTCGGACTATTTGTTCTTTCATTAATTTTATTAAATCTTCCGTGTCTTCTTTTCTATTAGGATCTTTTTGAAAAATACTGAGTAATGAGATTGAGGTTTGCATGATATGAAGGATATTATTAATATCATGGGTAAACAATCTTCTATAAAAACTCTGCTTTTCTAATGCCTTTTTTATGTTTTCTTCGGCTGTTTTTTTCTCAGTTACGTCCCTAACGATTATTAAATCTTTTTTATTTCCATGAACGTCAGTAAATCTCTTTCCTTTTACTTCTAACCAGATACCGCTTAAACTTTTTTGGTTAACTCCTTTAAATTCAAATTTGATTTCATCAACATCATTACTTGGATGCAATTGTTTCTTGATTTCTTCTACATCTGATACTGCAAAATCATACCATCTTTTCCCTATAAAACTCCCTTGTTCCATACCTGTAAGGTCATGTACTTGAGGACTGATATACGTAAAAACACCTTTCATGTCCACTTCAGCAATAATATCTGAAGTATATTTAATGATATTATTATATTTTTCTGCTAAATCACTTAATTTTTTTTCAGATTTCTTGCGGTCGGTGATATCACTTAATACGGCCATTGGAATTAGCTTACCTTTCGACTTTGCCATGCTTCCTCTCATTGCAATAGGAACGAAATGGCCATCTTTGTGTTGAATTCTAAATTCCATGGCAATTTCATGCCTCTTTTTTATTGCTTCCATGATATTCTCTTCCAATTTTGGTTTATCATCTTCATGAATAAAGTCAAAAATCTTTTTCCCTATTACTTCTTCTTGTTTATAACCAAATGCGTTGTAAACTTTAGGATTAATATAGGTAATGGTTTTATCTAAATCTAACTCGACAATAACATCTTGAATGTTATTTATAAGGAATTCATATCTGTTTTCGGAGATATCTTCTTCTCCTTCTTTTTCCTTCGAGACCTGCAATTTAATTTCTAATTTTTTGAGTTAGAATAGAAAATATTAAGTGAATGGAATTTTCCATCTTATCTAATAATTAACTTAATTAATCTTATAATATAAAAATAGAACAAATTTTATAATTTTCTTCCTCTTGGAACGAACTAAAAAAATGTCGATAAATTAAGAACCTGCAACTTATTAAATGTATGATTTCAAAATATTATATATATCTTTAATACATTACATAAATAATTCACCTTGAGCCGAAAAAAAAAGAACTCAGAAGAAGAATACATATTTGAATTTTACGATGAGGATTATGTAGAACCTCTTGAGAGTGATACATCCCAAATTTCAGAAATCTATAATACTGTAGATTTTGAAGGAAATCTGAATGATGAACAATTGGATATCATAAATAATTTAAATGGTCCAGTTTTGGTAATTGCTGGAGCAGGCTCAGGAAAAACAAGGACTATTGTATATTCAGTTGCTAAACTTCTCATATCAGGAATCAAACCTGGAGAAATTATGCTAGTGACCTTTACTAATAAAGCTGCAAATGAGATGGTAAAACGAGTAGAATTACTTCTCGGAAAAAGACCGAAAGGTATATGGGCAGGAACCTTTCACTCAATTGCCAACCGATTCTTAAGAATATACAGCAAGAAAGCAGGTCTAAAACCTAATTATACTATAATGGACCAATCCGATGCAAAAGCTCTTATGAAACTTTCAATCGGCTCGGCCAATATAAAAGAAATTAATGAAAGATTTCCCACAGCCGCAATGGTAAAGGACATCCTATCTTATTCTATAAATTGCAATAAATCGATTAGAGAAGTGATCGCTTGGAAATATTATCAATTTGATAGTGATAAAGTCATCATGAAAATTAAAGAGGTTCATGATATATATGCCAGAAAAAAAGCCAATGATGGGCTCCTTGATTTTGATGACTTGCTCGTATTTTGGAATCGATTGCTCGATGAAAAATTCGTTGCACGTTTAATTGCAAGAAAAATAAAATACATTCTCGTGGATGAATATCAAGATACTAATTTCATCCAAGATGAGATCATCCATAAAATTGTATCTCAAAATCCTCAGCGAAATGTCCTAGCGGTTGGAGATGATGCTCAAAGTATTTATGCATTCAGAGGGGCAAATTTTCAAAACATTTTACATTTTGAAAAAAAATATGAGGGGTGCAAGATATTTAAAATAACCTATAATTACAGGTCTACACCAGAAATCTTAGAGCTTGCTAATGATTCCATTCAACATAACGAACATCAGTATAAGAAAATAATGAAAACTACTAAATCAAGGGGATTATTACCCTCTCAAGTTAATGTAGGAACTGAGGAGGACCAAGCACGGTTCATTTCCAATCAAATCTTGAAATTAAGATCAGATGGTTTTGATTTAAATGAAATCGCAGTCCTTTACAGAGCCGCACATCATTCCATGAAAATTGAGTTGGAACTTCAAGCAAAAAACATACCTTATGAAGTTCGCGCAGGATTGGCTTTCTTCGAGAGGGCTCACATCAAGGATTTATTAGTTCACTTGAGAATCATAGATAATCCGTATGACGAGATATCTTGGTCTCGCGTATTTAATATTGTACCGGGACTTGGGGCAAATTCAGGAACCAAAATATTTCAAATTATATCAAAAAGTGAAAATCCTGCCGCAAAAATTCTTGAAAATGACTTTTTTGCAGTTCAAATGAAGAGTTCAAGAATTCCAAATATTGGAAAGAAAAACTTGATAGATCATGTAAAATATTTTGTAGATTATGGTTCAGAGGATTCTCCAAAGGAGGTAATCTTAGATCTTGTAAATTTAATTAAAAATCACGTTAAATCTAATTATAAAGACTGGGAGAATCGAATTGAAGATTTAGAACAATTAGGCGTGTATGCCCAAAATTATCCTACAATTAGAAAATTTTTGGAAACATTAAGTCTGAATTTATCAAATATCGAATCGCGTGTAGTTAGAGCTGGTGAAAAAGGCATTGAGGAAAATCCATTAGTTCTGTCAACCATTCATAGAGCAAAAGGACTTGAATGGCGCGTGATATTTATACCAATGCTTTGTGATGATCATTTTCCTTCCAGTAGAGTAATGGGTGATGAAGAAGCATTTGAAGAGGAACGAAGAGTGTTTTATGTAGCATTGACAAGAGCAAAAGACCAACTATACTTGATTTCTCCCTCGGTTGTTCAATCTTTTAAGGGAATCCATGCTTCAAGAATCTCAACTTTCATTTCAGAACTACAATCGAAATTGTACCAGAAGGCATTTGTGGATTTTCAAGTTAATCCAAAGGAACGGCAAATAATTACTAAAAAAGAAAATTCTGAACAGTTTGTATCAGCTTATACACTTATGAATGAAGAGAAAAAATTAGAAAATAGCGATGAGAAGAAAGAGAGAATAAAATCTCGAGTTGAAGAAAAATATAGAAACGGGACGTTAAATGGATTTTTACGTGATTAGGCTTGTTTTAACAATATTATAAAATTACTTCCCTTAGAATAATCTCCCTTGATTCTATCTTCCACCCAAATCTTACCTTCATGGTTCTCAATAACTTTTTTGACTAAAGAGAGCCCCACACCCATCCCTCCACCTAACTGGCTTTTATATAATCCTTTAAAGATTTTTTCTTTATCTTTATCTGATATCCCTTCACCATTATCAATGAACTCAAATTTAATCCAATTGGTCTTTTTATTTCTCTCTTGAGAAACTTTAATTTGTATTAATTTAACTGGATGATTATTATGTTTTATGGCGTTTATTAAAATATTTTCAAAAATATCCATTAATAAATCATTTCCATAAACCTTTACATTTTCACTTTCATATTCTTTTCGAATGTTAATTTCTTCTTTAGGAAAAATATTAAGAATATATTCTATTCTTTCCTCTAAAACTTTAATTGGATCTATTTTTTTTAACGTGATTTTATATTTTTCTATTTCAGAAAGTTTATGCACGTTTGAAACCAAGTTAGCACCTCTGCTTATTTGCTCCTCAACGATTCCATGTAATTCTCTTATCCCTTCAATGTTTTTTGGATCCTTTAGATAATATGTGCTTAATTCTATAGATGATCTAATATTTTGGAGGATATTATTCATGTCATGTGCAATGAGATCTTTATATAGACTTGCTTGATTATAAGCCTCTCGGTATCTCTCTTCAGTTTGTTTTTGTAAAGATATGTCAGAGGTTACCTCAACTGCTCCAAATACTTCACCCTCTTCATTTTTTACTGGAAATGCTTTAACTTTCCAAAATTTTCCATCAGGGGAAGTGATTTGACCAGAAGTTTCCATACCCGTATTTATGGCTTCTCTTGTAGGACAATTTTCACAAATCTCTCCTCTATTATGCCACAATTCATAACATTTTTGTCCTACTAATTCATTTGGTTCCTTTTTTAAAAAATCCGCAGCAGTTTTATTTATCCAAATGACATTATTATGAGTATCTTGAAATATTATATGCTCTGAAATGTTGTCTAAAATCAATGCCTTTTCTTTTTCTGCTTTTTTTAAACTTTCTTCTGCTAGTTTACGTTTTGTAATGTCTCTAGCTATTGAAATGAGCTTAGGTTCTCCATCACTTCCCGTAAATCTTTTATTGATAGCCTCTACCCATACATCATATCCTTTTTTATGTTTTAGTCTCACTCGTGCATTAAATTCTTTATCTAAAATGAGAAAACCTTTATCTAAAATTTCATTAATATTATCTATTTTATCTCTATCTTCGGGATGTACAAAATCCCAAATATTCTTTCCTATTAAATCATCAGGTTTATAACCCAAGATTTTGAAATGTGCTTCTTCATTTATATATTCATGCTTGAAATCTTTATTAAAAACAGCAATTAAGTCATTTGCATTTTCAGATATTAAACGATATTTTTCTTCAGAATCTTTTAGCTCCTTTGTTCTCTTTTCTACCAGGTTTTCTAATTTTTTGGTTAAATTTTTTAATTCCTCTTCTACTTCTTTACGTTTATTAATATTTAATACCATTGAACGTGATTCTAAAATATTCCCTTCTTTGTCTAATATTGGTTTTATTGATAAGCTAACCCATATCTTTTCTCCGCTCTTTTTTTTCATTTGAAGTTCATTTTCTACGAAATGCTCTCCGTCTAATATTTTTTTAAGAGTCTTTTTTGCTTTTTGTCTATCTTCCTTGGTGGTCGCATACAAGTCATAAAACTTCATTTTTAAAAGTTCTTTTTTAGAATATCCTAATAAAAGCTCTGCTGCTTTATTGCATTGTTTTATTACATCATCTTTTCCCACGGAAAAGTATGATATTGGTGCTTCTTCATATAAATCTCGGTATTTTTTTTCCGCTAAAGTAAGATCAGTAATATCTTCTCCTGAACCTAATATGCCTACCAGATTTTTTTCTTCATCATATAAAATACTATTATGCCATGAAATTATCCTTTCTTTGCCATTTTTAGTCAAGATAGGATTTATATAATACTCATGAGGTTCTAATTCTCCTTGAAGTAATCCATTAAAAGTTTTAGTTACTCCATCTCGAGCATCTTGAGGTATACAGGTTTCAAACCAGTTTTTACCAATTAATTCTCCTTCTTTGTATTCTAAGACTTCTTGAGCTTTCTTGTTTATGAGTATGATGTCTCCTTTTTTATCTAAAGTGACCATTAAAGTGCCAGCTAAATCCAAATAAGCCTTTAATTTTTCTTTTTCTTTTTTAATCCTGTTTTCTGTGACTTCCTCCATTCTTAATTCATTGTCTCTTGGTATTAGCTGATAAATAATTTATTTGTTTAAAAGAAAGGCTTTTTAGATTGTGCAAGTAACTATAATTAGTAAATAGCTTATTTACAATATTGTCAAGGAAGTTTAAAAAGGTTTTCGATTTTTCAATTAATAATTTTTAAAATATACCCGTAATTATCACTATATTTTAAGATCTAAACTAAATCATTGCAATTATGATAAAAGATTGTCTGATCGCTCTTTAAACAAATTATTGATCATTATTGTAATTGAATTGTTGTTCATTCTTCTAATTTGTTCTTGAAGAAGTAGATCAACTTTCATGTTTTCAAGATTATTTTTAATAGTTTTTAAATTATGACGATTTTTGATTATATTTTGTGTTTGTTTGAGATGTGGAGCAATACTCTTGTTTAAATTTGTATCAAATTCTGAATCAAAATAAATTTCATATATTAAATTGTCGAGGATATATCTATCATAAAAATCTATAATCTCTATCTCATTTGGATGAAATTTGTTGAGAAATAAAAGGAAATCTACTACAATTGACACATTTTTTTGAACTTCTTTATCAACTTTTTTAATTGGTATCGTTTCAATAAAGGATTTAGTTATATTCACCGTAAACTCAGAACGATTGCTATAGTTAAGAAGATAAAATCCATTAATTAATTTGGAGTTCAAGATAGCTAATATATACTTAATATCATAAGCTACATTTTCAATTAAGGGGGGATTATTCAGAATGATTGCATTGACTGATGCAAAGAAGTAGTGTTGTTCATCATCATAAGTAACACGTAAGGGATAAATTCCTCCTCCGATTCTTTGCATTAATAATTTTTCAGGTGCTTCATGAACATGCTTCGCTCTTGCCCTATGTAATCGAGAACGATCATAAATAATATATTGTCCATCAGGCCAGTTAATTTTATAGCGATCGATATTTTTTCCCCGAAGAAGTTTTTTAGCACTAAGATTTCCCGAATCTTTTGTAAAAAGATCATCTTTTTTTCTTGTAACTAGCCCTTCAAGAATTTCAGAGGTTATATCTCCTAACTCAAACGTATCACATTTCATTTTATTAAAAATCTGCTCGAATTGGTCATTTACGTGTATGTTATAGCAACATATTACATTATCAAGAAACCTTTCTTGATTAATTTCATGTTTTAAATATTCTTGATTTAATAAATTCCTAATGGCATGCTTGATAGATGATTTTTCTTTTACTCTTTCATTTACTTTTTTGAGAACTATTATAATTGTAGATGTCGTGACATCTTTGAATATACTTCTCCCCAAATCTACAATTTCTTCTATATGTGTATGATCTAAGATATGTTGTCTTATAATGTCATTTGTTGAGGTGCGTAATAGAGTATTGGGAATAATATAACCCAACTTCCCTTCTATCTTGAGAAGTTCAATAGATCGAATTAAAAATAAGCTAAATGCGTTTAATTTACCTGATTGTATGGCCTTCCCTTTTGTAAGAGGTTGATAATTTTTTAAATAGCGCGCTTTTAAAAACTTTCTTTCAAACCTTCCAAATTTCATTCCCCTAGTAAAAACATAAGGTGGATTGCCAATAATAATATCAAAACCACCATCTCGTAAAATTGGTTCAAATTCAAAATTCCAATGGAATAATTGATGTCTAAGTATTTCGTCTTTTCCAAAATTATAATTAATCTCTTTAAGCTCAAGTTGAATAACATTGGCAAATTTTTTATTAATAAATTTAATAAAATTTTCTCGAATAATGGCTAGAACTTGTTTTAAAATTATTGCATCTTCATTTGAATCTTCAATATATATGTTTTTTAATTCATGGTATGCCTTTATTTGTTCGGTAAAATTTATGGTAGTTAATTTACTAAAAATCTTTAAGATCAATGTTGCTCTTTCAGGATTAACTAAATTAACTAATTTATTTATCAATGACTCAATTTCCTCATTTAAAATTATAAGTGGTTCATCAAGAAATTTTTCACGATTCCATCCTACGAGAGAATTCCCTGATATGATATTAAATTCTAAATTTGGGAGAACTATCTTTTTCTCCTCTATAGAATGACTTGATAATAACCATAGTATTAATCTTAATTTCGTGATCTTTATAGTATTGGAATTAATATCTATTCCATACAAGTTATTGATGGCTATCTCATGCTTGATATCATAATCCTCTCTTGAAATTCTTAGTTTGGAATTAAAAAAAGTAATTAAATTAAATATAATTTTAGCAACTTTAATTAAAAATACACCAGTTCCACAAGAAGGATCGAGTATTTTAATTTTATTCAAAGTCTTTAAAATTTCTTTTATAATATTTTCATTGCCTTCCTCATGGAATATCTCATAAATTTGAAACACCTCATCACCTCTAAAACCTAATTTATTTAATAGAAATGAATAAATAGTTCTTTTACAAATATAATCTGAAATTTCTGGTGGTGTATAAAAAACACCTTTAGATTTTTTCAAACCTCTAGAAATAAGTCTTTCGTGAAGGTATCCTAAGATATCTGGTGTAATAATTTTATTTGAATAACTTAAATTTTTGATCTTAAACTTATCCTCATCTATGATCCAATTAAATTCATTTAAAAAATTAAATAATTTCATCCAATCTTGTTTATTGAAATTTATTTTCAAGTTTCTCTCAATATCATTCAAAGAGAATAAATTTCCTTTAAAATATGGATAAATTATATGATAATCATTAATAGTTATATCTCTTTTAAGTGGATCTCCGAAATATGAAAAAAAATTATTAAAATTTTTTAAAAATGATCCATTGTTCATTATCTCATTAGAAAAAAATTTTTTACCTGAAATCGAGGAGCCATTTACCTTTATGAGGTTATTATCACATAGAAAATAACTAAAAATGATTCTATCAAATAGATTTTGAACGATTTTTGACTTATTATATTGATCTATATTCCCATTAACATTATTAACTAATTCAATGAAGAAGTTCTCAAATCTCTTAAAGAAGAACGTATGGTTATTAATCATTTCTTCAATTCCATTATACTAAAATATGAATTCTTATTTCTATGATAAATAACATAGATGACAATAATTCCAACTTATACTGTATAGATTAAAAAGCAATTTATTTTTTTTTTATTTTATCCCAATAATGAGGAGAGTAGCGGCGATCGATATATAACTTATATAAGGCTAAATCGTTTTTATTTATCTTTGGTATTCGTGATTCTTTCTGAAGTTGGTCTATGAAATCTGCTCTAGAAATATCATAATAAAACTCCAGAATATCTTTCGCATTTTCGGCGATATTAATAAGTTTTGAGACTTCTTGTTGTAGAATGATTAATTGTTCATTTTTTACGATAATTTCGAGTGCTTTTCTTACAATAGTTTCTTCAAATTTTATTTTTTCTTTCCATGGAATTTGTATTATATTTTCAGGAGATTCGATAATGAACGCTCCATCTTCATTATTTATGACATCATCTATATCAGATTTTTCTATAAAATTAATTGGAATCGAGGAAGTTTTAGATTTCTCTGGAAAAATTTTATCGAAATAATTATCTATAATATTAACAGAACCTTCATTTAACTCGTTCTTGACAATGAAAATAGAATAACTAAAAATTTTTGCATGTAATAAATAAGTAAAACCAATTTCTCCAAACATATCAATATAGTCACTCAATGATAAAATATCTTTTGTAATTTGTTTTTGTTCTTCCTGTGGACCCTTTAAATACTCTATTCTCTCGTATCCTCTTACATTTCCCTTGGTGTCAATAAGAACTATGAATTGGTGCTCTTTACAGATTGCACCAGCCGGTACTTGAATTTTGACGACACCCCATTTTTTGTGAGAATAAACTGAAACCGGGACGTTGATATTACCTACAGCCTTACAAAATGGGCATGAAATTTCTAAAGTATTTGTGTTATCTGCCATGAGAATTTTAAGCCTTATAAACATTAGATTATATCTAATACTATATTGATCCCCTTATAAAAATTTTCTCATTCTTACAAGATTTTCATATTTGGGGTGACATTCTCTTTTTAAAATTCATAATTATCATTGGTTAATGAAAAATTATTAAAAATATTTCATACTATCATTTATTTATATAATGTCTGGATTGGACTCAGAAGTGTATATATCGGAGATATTTTCATCATTTCAAGGTGAAGGAGGTACTGTTAGGGGGAGTTGTTTTGGAAAACGTCAAATTTTCATTAGGTATCAAGGATGTAATTTATTTAGGGGTGAATTTGGATCTCATGGCTGTTTTTGGTGTGATTCACCTCAAGCACGAGATCTACAACAAGACACGTTTCAGTATGAAATCGAACCTAATTCCCAAAAATTAAAAAAAGGAAAAAATCCAATCAAAATTTCAATAATTATAGATATAATTAGAAGTTTGATAACACGAGATTTACATTCCATAAGCTTTACTGGTGGTGAACCTTTATATCAAAAAGAACTAGTGGTAAATTTATCCAAAACTCTAAAGAAGCAAGGAATAAATTATCCATTGTATTTAGAAACAAATGGTTCAATTAAGATTGATGATGATATGATAAGTCAGCTCGCTAATAACTTTAGTTATTGCTGTTGTGACATCAAGGACAAAAGTTCTAGGGCAGCATCGAATGAAATGTATAATAATTTAATAAAGGCGGAATTAAGCTTTTTAAAAAAATTTGTAGATTTAGACGTGGATACATTTGCAAAATTAGTCATAACATCCCAAACTGAAATGAAAGAGATTGAATTAATAAGTAAACAACTTTCAAAAATACAATATTCTGATGGACAAGTGATAGGATTGGCAATACAACCCGTTACTCTCGAAGAAGAAGAAAAAAGTAATAAATACTCTATTTCTCTTGAATTTTTAAATGATGTATTCCAAGCTGCAGCCTCTTTCATTCCTACCGAGAGCTTGACATTATCAATTCAGGCACACAAATATCTCAAACTCCTTTAATTATATTATAATGTTTAGGAGCATAAACTATAACAATTATGAATAATTCTTAATAGTAATTAAAGATTATATAGCAAATTGATTTTTAATGAAATATAAAGTAATTGTAAATGAATCTAAAGTAAAATTCAGTGCTTGTCATTTTTTAAAAGAACACTTTAAATGTTCAAGACTTCACGGTCATAATTATTACGTGTCCGTAGAAATTACTGACAGTTTGGATGAGAACTATTTTGTGGTAGATTTTATGGAACTTACAAATGTCTTAAAAAAAATCGTTGAGCCTCTGGATCACTATATTCTCATTCCAACTGAAGCAAAAGAATTTGTTATTAAAAAAGATAAGGAATCTGTAGAAATTAGTATGCCTACAAAAAGATATGTTTTTCCACTTTCCGACGTGTGCTTCTTACCATTGCCTGCAACAACAAGTGAGCTCTTGGCAAAATATATTCACGATAAGCTAAAAGAAATTTATAAAAATAAAAAAATGATCGTAAAAGTGGGAGAATCTAAAAGTTCTATTGCCTCATATGAAGAGTGAACTTTAATTAAATGAGTATGAAGGTAATTAAAAATTTATATAAAAAATTTAGTTTGTTTCATAATCAAGCGGATCTTTTAATTTTGCTTTCTCAAAGGCTTCTAATCTCTCAACGCAACTACCACACTTCCCACAGGCTTTACTCCCTCCTTTATAACACGTCCACGTTAAGGAATAATCTACACCTAAATCTCTTCCTCTTATTGCTATGTCCCCTTTATCTAAATTCGCATATGGTGCTTTTAAGCTAATTTTTTCCCAGTCACACAATTCTATCGCTTCATTTAATTTAGATATAAATTCTTTCCTGCAATCTGGATAAATCGCATGATCACCTGAGTGTGCTGCATAATATACTTCAGTTGCTCCTATTCCAATTGCATGAGAAACGGCAATACTAATCATTACCATATTTCTGTTAGGAACGACTGTTTGTTTCATGTTAGGTTCACTATAATGACCTTCAGGAACTTCCCAATTATCTCTAGTTAGTGCTGAAGGTGCAATTTCATTTAAAAGAGTTAGATTTATAATTTTATGAGGTACTCCAAGTTTTTTACATGTTTCCTGAGCCATGATAATCTCTTTTTTGTGTTTTTGTCCATAATCATAAGTGATTGAATAAACATCCTTTTCCTGATGGATTAAATCATATAGGAGCGTTGTCGAATCCATTCCACCACTTAGTATAAGAACCACTTTCTTCATGCAATCCTCTCTTATTACAAATCTTTCAATAGTTAAATAAGTAAATTCAATTTAATTAATAATTTTTAATGTAAGAATGTTAAAAATTTACAAATTTGTTAATGAAGTAACAAAAAATGTGAGTACCACTAACACGAACAAATATTCTATAACCAACCCTTTTTATTTAGCTAATGTTCATTTAAATTAGATGGAAGGAACTCCGAATTAACCTGAATAAAACATTGGATTTCGCCCTCTTTTAAACTCAAACTGGAGTTTAATACCTTCTTACCTTAATTATCTATTCGGGTTATGGTCTCTTTCCCTTCTATTTTTTTCCCACTTTATAGAAAGATAGTAATATTGATATCATGATTGCTCTTAATTTGTGAACTCTCCCTTCTTTATTCTTAAGAATTGATAAAATAGTAGTTAATATAAAGTCAAAAAAATTTTGATAAATAATGGATAATATATGTAAAGAATGTGGGATGATACGATCAAAAAAAGATCTTGTCCTTATGGAAGATGGCTCATTTTTATGTTTTGCTTGTTGGAATAAACATGTAAAAAAGAATAATAGCAAAAATAACTAAAGAAATGATTTGAATTTTGAATGGGAGGGAGCAATATTGAGTACTTATTCGTAAGAAAATAGGAACGTGTAATTTTCTAATGAAAATTTTTTTATTTGTACCTCTTTATCTTCTTTTTTAGATTTTAGAAGAGGTATTTTGACGACAATCTTGTATGCGTCGAGATATACATTGTCGTAAAAAATGCTTTTTCCCTTATCGAAATCAATAAATTTACTTAAAGTAAGCTCATCTTCTTCTAAAGGTGGTATTAATGACATTTATTTTTTCTCTTATTTTATTTTCAGTTCGAGACTTATATAAATGGGGTTTCTTTTACTCCTATAAGTTTCTTACGGATTAGCTACAGGATTTCAATTATATATTCAAAGGGTTCTAATTTCTTCACTGTAGAAAGATATCTCAAGTTTTGCTCCCACTTAATGTGACCAAAATGGTCAATATATATCATAAAAAATGACATATTTATATGTTTCGACTTTTTTGTTCAAACAATCATTTAACCAAATTTTTTATTTATTAGCATTATGCCTTTTTAACCTATAATATATAACTCCTTTAAAAATGCTTTTAAATAATTATCAAATAAACCTGATTATAATTAACTTATATATAGTTTAAATCTTAAAAAACAATTAAAGGATAGTTTTTTAATTGAATCCTTTAAATAGACTTATAAATGGGGATCCACTAGATGAAAGAAAGCCTAATAAGGGAAAAATAGCTTATAAAGTGTTTTTCAAGAGTTTTTATGAGGTAATCGGCTAGAATCTTGATAATGCATATCCATATAAAGAAATTCTTAGAGAATTGGATTTAGAATTTGTAATAAAAGATTTATATTAATCCACATTACTTAAGAATAGGATTTATTGAGTGTTAATAATCATTAATTCTGATAAAAATGGAAGAATTAAAATCATTTATCAAGCAAATCACGAAGAATGCACGCAAATTAAGAGGAAAACATTCACCCCTTTCAGAAATAGTGGATGATAAACCTAAAATTCTTAAAATAGAGAAAATCTATAATATAAAAGAAGAAAATAACATATTTCTATTCATTGTAAAGCATCACTCTAAAATACCAAAAAAAAGATATTTTCTAACCATTTCTATGGTGTCTCAAAGTTCTGATTTCTTAGCTAATTTAGCTAAAAAATATTTCAAGAATGATGAAAATATAAAATTGGTTCAATATTGTACATTTCCAGAAACCTCCCGGATAAATTTGTTAGTATTAAAAGAATTAAAGACACCAAGAGATTATGAAAGTTCTTTAAAGTATTTAATAGATTCACGAAAGAATTATAGAAAAGAATTAATGAAGATAATCGATCAATTATAATCTGAACAATTATAAGGTCGGACTTCATATAATGATCACATATTTTAAATTAGAAATTTAATACTTTTCTTGAGAAAGATATTATGTTGTTAAGAGAGAATACCGTCAAAATAGTTTCAACTCTAGGACCTGTATCAAGCTCAAAAGATATGTTAAAAAAATTATTTGATGCGGGAGTTGATATATTTCGTTTGAATTTTTCTCATGGAACTCATGAAGAAAAAAGAGAGTTAGTTGAGAGAATTCGTGAAGCAACACCATATATAGGTATTTTAGCGGATATTCAAGGACCTAAAATCCGAGTTGGTACTTTTAAAGAAGAATCATACACTTTGACTGTTGGGCAAGAAGTGTTGGTTTTTGAAAAAGAAATTGAGGGAAATGATCAACAATTTTCCATTCCACTTCCTGGATTTCTAAAATCTCTCAAAAAAGGCGATTTTTTCTTTGTTAATGATGGAATCATAAAAATTCAGGTGGAACAAATTCTGAAAGACCATCTCATAGGGAAAGTCTTATCCGGGGGTTCTATAAGTGATAAAAAAGGAGTTAATATTCCAAGGGGGGAATTACAACAAAAAGTTCCAACTGAAAAAGATATTAAAGATTTAGAATTAATTTCCGAACTTGATCCTGAATACGTGGCAATATCATTTGTTTCTAGTGGAGATGATGTTT
Organism: Promethearchaeota archaeon; assembly: GCA_048938445.1. Taxonomy (GTDB): domain Archaea; phylum Asgardarchaeota; class Lokiarchaeia; order Sigyniarchaeales; family SOKP01; genus FT1-020. The sequence continues at coordinate 46,358 of JBHLME010000013.1, forward strand.
TACATGTAAAAAAAATTTTAGAAAATTATGGTAATAATCGAATAAAACTCATTTCTAAGATAGAAAGACCAATAGCAATTACTAACTTCACTCAAATTTTGAATGTAAGCGATGGAATAATGGTGGCAAGAGGAGATTTAGGAGTAGAAATAGAACCCGATCAAGTACCTATTAGGCAAAAGCAAATGATATATGAATGCAATAAAGAAGGAAAACCTGTGATTGTTGCAACTCAAATGCTTGAATCTATGATAAATAATCCCATTCCCACTAGAGCAGAAGCCAATGATGTCTTCAATGCAGTTTTAGATGGTGCTGATGCTGTGATGTTAAGTGCAGAAACAGCAGTTGGGAAATATCCGATAAAAGCCGTAAAAGCAATGAATAAGATTGCCGTTACAGCTAAAAACTACATTCCTAAAAGATCTCCCGATGATTATGATTCAGAACGATTAACTCATACCCAAACTCTTGGACATGCAATTTATGATCTAGCACGTGAAATGGAAGCTTTGAATTTTCGAGGAAAAATTTTCGTGATATCTCGCCAAGGATACGGTGCAAAAATGATAGCCAAATTTCGACCAGTTTTACCCATAATTGCGATAACTCCTTCTCAACGAACTGCTCGTGAATTGAATTTAGTATGGGGTGTTCAACCTGTTTATCTTGATAATCCTGATTTCTATAAACTGGATGTAGAAAGCATAATAGAAGAATCTGTTAAATATTCCGTTGAAATTGGAATGTTAGATGAAAATGAACATATTGTCATCCTTTTAGTCTCAAGAAAATTCGAAAAAAGAGGAAATATAATAGGATTATATTATGTCGGAGAAATTCTCGAAGCTTCTCCTTGATTTTTAAATTATTAAAAATTATATTTTATATCATATAGCACGAACAATATCAAGTTTCATTAATATTTAAAAATATTATAAATCATTTGTAGATTATATAATTTCACGAAATTAATAGGAAATTTTAATAATTACCTGATGTAATTATTAGGGGATATAAACCCTTATTATTTTATATTCACTGGGGTAGGGTTATATGGGTCAAGGTGTAAAAAATTTTTCTGACACGATTAAAGATTTAGAAGAACAATTAAATAGTTCATCGGATATCATCGTATCATTTAATACCAAATATCGAGCAGCCCAAGATAAAATTGATAAATTGAATTTAATCATGAAGGAAGAAAAACAAGAAATTAGATATTTAACCAAAGCTTTGAATGAATTATTAGAAAAACATGACTTATCACAGTTTAAAATAAATATAAATGATATAAGAATAATCACAAATTCAGAAGCTCTTGTTTTAATAAATAATGCAATTCGCGCTCTTTTAAGTTAAAAAATAAGAAAAAAAATAAATTTTTAAACAGCACTTGAAGCAGTAATTGAAATTCCTCCTGTTGTAGTACTAGAAGAAATTGTGTATCTACTAATTGCTGTATTATAATTTGTGGTTGTTCCTGAAATGAATTCTGGGCCAGTAGTATACGTTTCATCACCAGTTACCCAACTATTGGTAAATCTCACTCCTATATTGGAAACCGTATCAATATAGTTAATAGTAACACCTCCAGTGACAGTAGTTAATGTTCCAGTCACATTCGCACCCATTTCGGTATAATGTAGTATATTCATTGTAATACCGCCAGTTGTTGCTCCTAAATTCAAATTAATGTTTTGAGCATACTTGGCGTTATATGAATTAAGTGTCACTCCACCTGTCGTAGTACTTCCAGCAATATTGTCATTAAATTCGCAGCTTGTAAAGTTTAATAAAACTCCACCAGTAGTAGTCGTGCATGAAATTTCTCCAGTAAAATTTGCATTCGTAGCGTATAGATTTACTCCACCTGTAGTAGTAGAGCATGAAATTTCTCCAGTAATATTAGCGTCGCTAGCATACAAATTTACTCCACCAGTCGTGCAAGACAAGCTAAGGTCATTTATTGTAGCCTTCTCGGATGCTATCAATGAAACACTTCCAGTTGTAGATGATGCACTAATGTCATAAACAACATCGGTTCTAAGTGTTACGGTTATTACATTATTCATCATTTTAATCCAGTTTGTTGGATCGACCCATGACCATGCGATACTAGTCAGAGAAAAACTAGCAGAACTAGAATTTTCCCAACTCATAGGATTGAAGAAATTTTCATATTTCTTACCCGAAACAAAAAGACCCGAGACATACAAATCTACATCAACTTTCGCATAATATTCTACGGGTGTGGCATTGTATTGGATATTGATTTCTGCTGTATCTCCATAAACAAGAATTTCTTCTATGGGAGAGGGAGATGCTGGACTATAATAGTAGGTAAAAGACTCTTCATAGGTTCCTTGAGTTATGAAACCAACCATGAAAAAACCAACTATTGCAAAAATAAGACATGATAACACAAACCCTACAATAAGACCTTTTCTATAAGTCTTTTTTGCTTTTTTTTTAGCTTTAATTTCTTGTTTTTTCTTTTGTATGGCTTCTCTCTTTAAAACCTTTTTAGCAGCAATCTCCTTCTTTTTTTGAGCTACTTTTGCTGCTATTATTTCTTTCTTTTCAGCAATTTTCAATGCAATTTCCTCTCTTTTACTCATGTAATGTGGAGAAGGTATTGGTTCACTTGGAGTGGCAACATCAAATCTCTGTCCACAAGCAAAACAGAATTGTGCATTTGTTCTGATTTCAGAACCACAAAAAGAACAGAATTTTACTTCTTGATTATTATTTGGATTAGACATTTTTTTCACTAAATTTGTTATTCATTGAATAAATAAAACCTAAAAATGAATATAAATGATTTTTAGTCCAATTTTTAATTAGGAGTCCAATTTTTGCGTTTTTTTAGAATTAAAAAATTAAAATAATAATTATTATTTATTAAGCAATGTAAAATTCTTAATCCAAACTTTCAATTAACATTAAATCGTGAGTTCTCAAACTTAAAGTTTAATAGATAATAATTATAAAATAATCATTTATCGAAAATAATAAAAATTTTTTATGATGTCTGAACTTGATTATTTTTTTCAACCAAAATCAATTGCCATAATTGGTGCATCTGATAATCTTAGGTTTGGGTATTCAACGACCATGTATCTCTTAAATTCAGAGTTTAAAACCTATGCTGTCAATCCAAAAAAAAAGGAGTTATTTGGGCAACCTACATATAACAATATCAAAGATATTCCTGATGAAATTGAATTAGCCTTAATACTCGTCAGGAATGAATTTGTTCTTGAAGCAGTAAAAGACTGCGTGGAAAAAAGAGTTAAAGGTATCATTATCGAATCTGCGGGTTTTGCTGAAACAGGTGTAGATAAATATATCAAAATTCAAGAAGAAATTGTAAAATTGAGTAAGGAATCTAATGTGAGAATTATCGGACCAAACTGTGTGGGATTGACGAATTTCAATAACCAATTCACTACAACAGAACCATCATTTGAAAGAATATTAAAAGGTGGTATATCAGTTATAGCACAATCAGGAGTGCTTGGAAATGTATTTCTCGATTGGGCATCAAGTCAGAAAATTGGATTTTCAAAGGTTATTACTCTCGGAAATAAAATTGATATCGATGAAGTTGACATGTTAGAATACTTGGATAAAGATCCAGATACCAAAATAATTACTCTCTATCTTGAAGGTACAAAAAGGGGTAAGGAGCTATTTGCTACCCTAAAAAGCATGTCTAAACCGATTATCATATTAAAAAATGGTAGAAGTGAATTAGGATCAAATGCTGTAAGGAGCCATACCGCTTCATTAGCAGGCAATGATCGTATATATGATGCTATCTTCCGTCAATCTCCTGGAATTTTTCGAGTCAACAATTTCTATGAGATGTTTAACATAGCTCAAGTATTTTCAACACAACCATTACCGAAAGGAAAAAATATTGCGGTTATAACGGGTTCTGGTAGTTTAGGTATATTAGCTTGTGATCAAATTGAAAAATATGGAATGTCTCTAGCAAGATTAAGCGAAGAATCGATACAAAAAGTATCTTCTATCATCCCTAATTGGGTTTCAATTAATGGAACAATTGATCTTGGTCCCTCTTTATTTCAAACTTTTCCAAATTCCATTGAAACTATAATTAAAGACGAAAATGTTGATTGCGTGCTCTTTATATACTCCGTTCCTCGATGGCCTTTAGAAAAACTTAAGTTACCTGTAAGTCCACTACTTAGACGCTTAAAAAAGAATGCTTCTAAAAATAATAAACCTTGTATAGTATGTGCTTTTGGTTCTCGATGGGTATATGATTATCTTTTAAAATCAACATCAATATTCGGTATTCCATTAATGCGCAGGATTAAGCATGCAATAAAGGCTTTTAAATTGATGTATGAGTATCAAAAAATTAAAAAGTAAGAAATTTTCTTCCTAAATTCTTAGTGGTTTTCAATAGACAATAAATTAAGTAATTTAATTCCATAGTTTCTAAAAAAAAGTATTTATACTCAATTTTTGTAGCAAAAATTAATTGAATAATTATATTTTGTTTATGTTGTTATTGCTTAACATTATTTATTTATATTCTGTTTAACCTTAGAAAAAAGCATTTAAAGAGGATCAAAACATTTAAATAGGTATGTTAAGTATACTTAACATAGATAAAAATATTTAAATAAAATGGTGATGAAAAAAAGAATGTTAAAAAGTAAAAAAAAAGTAAATGCACACCCCCTAAATGTTATTGATTTTGATTCTCCTAACTCCATAGAAGTTAGAGAACTTAAAAAATATTATAAAGGGAAAAAATACATTGAAGACATAAAAGCTGTTGATGGTATTTCATTTCAGGTAAAGCATGGTGAAATTTTTGGGCTTTTAGGACCTAATGGTGCTGGAAAAACAACAATAATAAATATCTTATCCGGATTGATTACTCCTACGGATGGAAGCGCAATTGTTGGGGGCTACGATGTTAAGAAAAACTTTAGCAAGGTTAAAGAATTAATAGGTGTCTGTCCACAAGAACCGACAGTTTTCAAATATCTTAAAGGAAGTGAAAATATCGAATATTTCGGGAAATTACATCTAATGAGCAAGGAACAAATAAAAGATCGATTGGAATCACTCTTAGAATTAGTAGGATTAAAAGCGATTAATCGAAAAGCAAAGGGATATAGTGGTGGGATGCTAAGAAAATTAA
>JBHLME010000125.1:0-13000 GCA_048938445.1 Promethearchaeota archaeon
TAATAGACAATAGTTGGGAAATAGGGATTAAACAACATCTAATAAGTATGGAGTCAATATGTATTAAATAAATTATTAAAAAAAAGATTAAATGATTTATATTTTATTTAATGGAATTAATAGCTTTTTGATTTACCTGCGATTAATGCCACTAATACTGTCAATAATCCGTATATGATTGTGTTAAAAATTCCTCTAAGGACAATCCATATCATAGCATCTTCAAAGCTAGTGGTATATGAACCTGTTATCAAATATATAACTCCTTGAACATTAAAGGCTGCAATACCAATTAGTATAATTAAAATAATGCATGTTATTACCCATCCGATAATTGCATTTTTTATACTTCCTCCAGCAATTCCTGCGATTATAGCTCCACCTATTATAGCAACTAACATTAATCCAAACCTTAAATTATCTCCATTGTTATATACATCACTATTTATCCATCCCACTATATCCCATGGAAAATGTCCCATCGGTTGGGCTAATCTATAGCATAAATAATACGGATTTGCTGCAATCGCATTAAATTGAGCTTCTATAGATCCTTCAATTGCATTTGCTATAATAAAAAATAGAAAATTCATCAAAAGGATAAAAAGTAAACTAAATCCAAATGCTAAACCAATACTTTTTCGCATATTATTCACCTCGCTTATAAAACGATGGTTTCCGTGAAAAAATTAAAACCACATTTCATATCATTCAAATATGATAAGATATACATTTTAAGAAAAGATAGTATATAAAATTTATAGATCAAATATGAATTTATTATTTATTTAAAGAAAATTTTTTAACAATAAGGATTTATTCTATTTATGAAAAAAGATGAATTAAAAACCTTTAATTCTAAGTTCCTAAGCAATTCTGATGTTAAAATTATTGAGGCTCAACAATATCCAAGAGAGACTACCTCAATTAATTTTAAAACGGGTACAACCACTGTGGGATTAACCTGTAAGGATGCCGTAGTTTTAGGGACGGATAAAAGAGCCACTATGGCTTATTTTATAGCTAGTAAGACAGCCGAAAAACTTCATAAGATTCAAGATCACCTTTGGATGACAATCGCGGGATCAGTTGCAGACGCTCAATACCTAATTGATGTTTTAAGAGCTGAAACAACACTGTATCAATTAGCGAAAGAAAAACCCATTAAGGTTAAAAGTGCGGGACAAATGTTATCTAACATTCTATATCAAAGTAAAATGTTTCCTTATCAAGTAGGGCATATTCTTGGTGGAGTTACAGAAGAAGAGGGACCAGTTCTTTTAAATATTGGAGCATATGGTTCTATATTACCAGAAAAATTTTGTGCTGTGGGAAGCGGTCAAAATTTCTCCTATGGTGTATTAGAGGCAAAATATAAAGATGATTTAAGTCCAGAAGAAGGAAAGTCTATAGTAAAAAAAGCAGTCACATCCTCAATAATTCGAGATATGGCTTCTGGTAATGGAATCGATATAGTAGTAGTTAAAAAAGATGCCCCTGCTGAAAGAGAATTTATCCCTATAAAATAATTCTTCTTTATATCAAAAACTTTTAAATTAAGGCAATTCGTATTCATAATTATTTTTTTCCAAACTAAAAATTTAAAAGAGATGATTTAGATAAACTTTTTTAGTGAGATGTTGTTTTAAACATATAACACTTTAATACTCTATATAAATACACATCATTCAATTAATACTTGGTTAAAGCTAAAGAAGTGAAATAGGGAGATGTCTTACAAAATATTAGTAGATTTATCACATGGAGAAAAAGTAGAATTTCCTGAAGATTCATTAAGTGAAGATGATTATAGCGTTGAATATATAGATAAAAACGAAGGACCTATCAATTTTGATATTTTAGAAGATGCTGATATTTTATTTATTGGGAACATTCAACATGAAAAAAATAATAAAAATGATAAATTTTCACCAGAGGAATTAACCGCAATTAAAAAATTTGTCGGAGAAGGTGGTGGTTTATTTTTAACATCGGGATCTGGAGGAGATAATGACATAGCTATGAAACAAGGATCCATCCGAGTTTTATATAAAATAACTGGGGTGAGACGATTTTGGAATGGAACAATCATAGAAGCAGGAACTAATTTTTTAGTTAATAGAGAAAATGTATTAGTTACTGAATTTTTTACCCATCCAATTATGGATGGTATTTCCGAATTGGTGTTTCCTAATTGCACTTTTTTCACGCTTACTGAAGATGTTGATGACCTTATCAATACTTCTGAAAAAACTGAATTTGTATATGCAAATAATGAAAGGGGTAGTATTGGGCAAGTACCAATATGCGTCGTGTCCAAATTTTATGATGGGAGGTGCGTTACTCTTGGTTCTTCTGACATCCTCCTAGAAGACAATGATTTTGGATTGGATGCGGGGGATAATCTTAAATTCATAGAAAACATAGTTAAATGGCTCACTTTCGAGGAATAAATATAATTATAGAATAATCCTTAGTATGGTCTTTAAATATATCAGACCTGATGCAAAATCAGTTTGGGAAGATAAAGAGATTTTATCAAGATTTAATCATTATAAGGGGATTTTAGATGGAACACGTATAGCACGATATTTAATTGCCAAGTCCTTGGAATGCAATTTCAATTCAACTGATTCTTTAGAAAACCTCGAAAAGCTTTTTAAAGAAAAATCCAAGGAATTCAAGGAATTATTAAAAGAAAATCAAGATATTCTAAAGAAACGTGAAATCAAAACAAACTCTTACATTAATCTATCCGAGCATATTGCACTTAAATATCTTGAAAATTGCATATTCTGCGAAAGAAAATGTGGCATTAATAGATCCCAAGATGAGAAAGGTTATTGTCTCGTGCCAAAAGAATCTTATATTTCATCTGCTTTTCTGCATCACGGTGAAGAAGCACCACTTGTTCCTTCAGGCACTATTTTTTTCCAAGGATGTAATTTCGGATGTGTTTTTTGTCAGAATTATGACATTTCACAAGCATGGAAAGGAAGAAGAAATATTGAAGATATATCTCAAAAAGTCGATTCCGGGAGTTTAGCCGATATTGCAGAAAGGTTGGCTGAAAAAGGGGCTCTAAATATCAATTATGTTGGTGGGGATCCCATTCCAAATATTCATACAATCATTGGAAGTTTAAGATATCAAAATTCTAATATTTGTCAGTTATGGAATTCAAATTTTTATTTATCTGATGAAGGTTTGTCTTTAATAATCGATCTAATGGATTTTTGGTTACCTGATTTCAAATATGGTAATAATAAATGTGGTGAAAAATATTCTGGTGTGAAAAATTATTTTGATATAATATCGCGCAATCATAAAAGAATCCACTATGAGGGGAGTGGTGAAATTATAATAAGACATTTAGTAATGCCAAATCATGTCGAATGTTGTTCAAAACCTATTTTAAATTTTGTTGCACGAGAGATTCCAAAATGCGTGGTCAATATTATGGGCCAATTTCGACCAGAATTTCACAGTTATGAGTATCCTGAGATAAATCGAAGACCTAATTCAGAAGAAATGAATGAAGTTAAACATCATGCAGATAATTTAGGTATTCTTTATAAGCCCGTATCGTAATGAATTAAAGAAAATCGAAAAATCTATAAATAATTAAGTATTTTCAAAATCAATTAACTGTAATTTAACTACTAAATTTTAATGAAATTGTATTAAAATGACACCTACATTAGAAGAAGTAAAGGGTTTAGGCAATAAAATTTCAGTTATCAAAGATGCAGGGATAGATTCTGTAGAAAAGTTAGCTGAGGCAAAAGTGGAAGATTTAACAAATCTAAAAGGAATAGGACAAGCAACTGCGGAAAAATTGATCAATAATGCAAAAGAATTAATTCAAGAAGTAGATGTTTCTGGAGAAAAAACAACTAATAAAAAATCTGAAGAGCCGATAGATGATAAAAAAGTTCAAGAAGAATTAAAGAAATTAGAACAAAAGAAAAAATCTCTTCAAGGGAAAAGAGTCGAAAAGGGTGATTTTATTCTAGTAAAAATAACTGCAAAAACTCAGAAGGGCAAAATATTTCGAGTATCTTCAGAAGAAGACGCAAGAAAAGCGGGGATTTACAATGAAGAAAATGCAAAACGAGGATATTATGAACCTGACTTTGTAATTGTAGGAAAACCCGGTTTTTTAAACGAGGGACTTACTGAAACCATTGAAAATATGAACTTTTTTGAAAAAAAATCTGTAAGGATTCCTCCTAATAAAGCTTTTGGAAAACGAGATCCAAGTAAAATTGAAAGAATAGGAATTGCTAAATTCAGGAAGTTAAATGAGGGTAAAAATCCCGAGTTTGGACAAGAATTTGTTAAGAAAGGAACTGGTCAAAGAGGAACAGTAACAAATATAATGCAAGGAAAAGTCATCATAGATTATAATCACCCTTTAGCAGGGCAAACTATTGATTATAACTTAGAAATTATTGATAAGATCGAAAATTTTAATGATAAAATCAAATATTTTATGTTTAATAAAGGGATACCTAAAGATAATGTCGAGGATTTTAAGATTAATTATGATAAAAGTGATAAATCACTAGAGATCATCATACCTAAAATGTTCCTGTTTCAAGATCTTACTTATATAAAATTTGGTCTTGCAATGGACTTGCAAACCAACATGACTGATGATGTAGATGATGTCAAGTTCATTGAGATTTTTGAAAAAATGCCAATTCCAACAACACCAGTAGATTCGGTAATGCAAAAAGTTGAAGACTATAATAAAGAACATCATCATGAGCATGATCATGACAATGATTAAATAATCTTATCTCTATTTGATTTAAAAATTATATAAAATAATAAATATTTAAAATTTAGAGATTAATTCTTTTTTCTTCTCTTTTTCCCTCTTATATTCAATTTTTTTTCTTTTATATATAGCATGTTTTGCATGAAATTGTTCTTTTCTTTTTAGTGATTTCTTTTTTCGTTTTAAAAATTCTTCTTTAGCTTTTTTATATTCTTTTTTCGCTTTTTTATACTCTTTCTTTGTTAATTTATATTTTTTATATTTTTTTTTTATTTCTTGTCTCAAGTTTTTCCTAAGTTTATGAATTCCCATACTCCGTAGTTGTTTTTTAAATTGTTCTAATGATTCAAATTTAATAACTATCATTCCCAATTCCCTCGCAGGAATGAGATTACTCAGTTTATCATCAATAAAAACACATCTATTGGGTTTTGTATCTAAATTTTGTAGAACATGCTTATATTTTTCGAGATCTGGTTTGAAATACCCTATCTCATTTGATAAAAACACGTGATCAAAAATCTCAAAAAATCCCCTAAGTTCATTTGATTTCGCATGAATATCATATGTATTTGACATTAGACTCACAATATATCCTGCCCCATGCAATCTCTGAATTATTTCTTCCATTTCAGAAGATAATTTAGCTAATTTGGAATATAAATTAAACCAAATTTCTAAATAATAATCAATATTAACTTTTTTTGGTGGTAAGGATCCATTTTTTTTTTGATATGGATAGTAATACTTATCCAACAACTTTTCTAAGAATTCTCGAGAATCAATAATCCCTGCTACGGTTTGCCTACGCAATTTTTTGATAAATAATGATTCCTCCCTACGTGGGATTCTTATTTTTAAATCTGATTCAATAATACTAAATAGATTCTTTAAAACGAAAGTTTTTTCAACTAATACTCCACCAAAATCAAATATGAAATGTTTTATCTTATATAATTTAACCTTTTGCTTTCTTAAAACGGGAGGATTATTTAACAATTCTAAGTCAATTATTTCCTTTTTTTTGCTCATATTTCTTTATTTCATTTTTGTTTAGATATTTTACTTGATTTAAAATAATATCACAAATTTTGGGACATGGATCATCTCCTTGTTTCCAGTTAGTGAATTCTGGAAAATTACCCGTATCTACAACTAATATTTGGCCTGTAGAATCTTCTTTAATGACATCTAAATGGCCAAATGAGATATGATGACATCTTTTCCATTTTTTAACAATGTCTTTTATTTCTTCTGTAGGAGTAATTTCTTTCATTTTTACATGTTCATTGCTCAAAGGAGGCTTTTCAGAAACCGAGATTTCATTTCCTATAAAATAAATGATATAATGAGTCCCTTTAATTTCATGTTCATAATATATAACACTATTATCTACAGAATTTAAATCTTGAATGGATCTAATTATTTTAACGTCTTTACTTCCAGAATCCATTAATGACTTCGAAACGATAGGAAAGTCGCTCTCTTTGAGATTTTTTTTTAACATCTCTACCGAGGATACGTAAAATTCTGGAGATTTTAAACCTGCTTGTTGAATTAAATAATGAGCGTCAATTCTATATTTATGCTTAAAAGTAAGATAAGGATCTGGATATATTGGTATATTATTTTCCTTTATGAAGTATCCTGCATATAAATAAATGAGTTGTTTTGATTTTAAAATAAAAAAATCATGTTTTAACAAATCATCATTAATACATAAATCGTTTGAGGTATAGATCCTAACTTCATGACCTAAATCATTATAATATTGTTTAATTCTTCCAGATAATGATTTTGTTCGTTTTGATAGAATTCCTATATCCATTTTTTATTACTACTCATTTTTTAGCTTTTGATATGAGATAATCTCCAACAATTTTAGGTCCATTTTCCATATAATTAAAATTTGGAGAGGAATTAATATCTGTCAAGAAAAATTTACCTTCCTTTGATTTAAGAAAATCTACTGAGGTTATTTTTAAATCCAAAACATCCATTGCTTTAAATACTAATTCTCCGATTTCAGGGATCTCCACGATTTTTCTTCGGCTCTCCATTTTATTTGGATTTACCATTACAGGAATCTGCTTATAATAGAACAATTCCTCTCCAACACCATATATTTTGTATTCCCATTTACTTTTGATAAATTCTTGATAAAAAAAATAATGAGAAAAAAAAATTTTTTCCTTTATTGCTCTCCTATCCATTACATGCAAAAATCCATTCTCTTTCTTTATTTCAGGTTCAAAACTATAATTTTTTTGGTCTATAATATTTTTAGAAATATAATCTTTAAAATTAGGCGGAATTTTTTCTGGATTTAAAGTGAAATGTGGAACAGGAATGCCTGCCTTTTGTAATAATGTAGAATTGATGAATCTGTGTAAAGCTGTCCATATTCCTTTATAAGAATTGATAACTGGAATAGAAGTTTCATTTTCTAGTATTTTTACCATCGCTAAAATAATATCTCCTTTAGCTTTGACAAAAAACAGATTTTCATCGTATTTTAATTTAGAATGGTTTAGAAGATATTCTTCTTCGATATAAAAACTTAATTTTGCCTTTGTTCTCAAATATTTAATAAGTTCAGAACTCTTTCGTTCCAAATGGTATTTATCGGTTATTATTCCGAGATTTATCAATTAGATATTCATCCTTAGCTATATATATGAACAATCGAATTATTATACTAATATTAAATACATACACATTATCTCATTTAAATTCAATTATAATGAATAATAGATGTGTAATTAACTTCAGTTTTCAGAAGTCTTAATAAGTCCAAAAAAGTGAATTATTTTGCTATAGTACAATTATTAGTCCTAAGGAATAGATTTATATATTTTACCTTATATATAAAAAGACAATAGATTTGAGGATTTTTCGATGCTAAAAAAGATATGGATTGGAGCCATATGCAACCGTGACATGGAATTATTCAACCAAATCATTAAATTTACAAAGATTAATTATCCTAATAGAATATCCATTGTATCATTATTAAAAAAAGATGGAAAGTTTAGTACAAAATACTTTAAAAAGAAAATTAAAAAATATCCTATTTCTTTTCTTATATTAAAACTCTATTCTGAACCATCAAATCAAATTATCTATAATGCAATTAAAACTTACGCCCCAAATATTCCTATATTAAATAGTTTAAGATCAGTGTCTATATGTGAAAGTAGAAATGAGACATTTAAATTTATTGAGAGAAATTGTAAGAAATTAAATATACCAAAAAATTTTTATACAATTAAAGATGCCTATGATGCTTGTAGTCAAGGAATACCAATCATTGTTAAATTAGACATTCATAATGCTCCACATATATCAAAGTATGATAGAATATTAGGGATCGCAAAAACTCCGAAAGAGCTAATGAATTTGATTAACAATTACGCTCCAAAAAAATTATTTTTTCAAGAATATTTAGGAAAATTCGATATTGTCTATAAAATGTATATTATTGACAAATTTACCGTTAATATAAGATCTCATAATCGTTTAAGAGAGCATAAATTAACACAATTAGAACTAATAGATATTAGAGTTCCTATTAATAAACTATTAAAGAGAAGAATTAAACAAATTGGCAGAAAACTTGGAATGGTTTTATATGGTGTTGATTATATAATAACTGAAGATAATAATGCATATATTGTAGATATAAATGATTTCCCTAGTTTTAAAAACATTCCTGAAGCAGTTAGTTTAATTTCAGATTATTTATATAATCGACTATATTCTCTGCAACTATTATCTAAAATACCAATCAAAATAAAAGGATAATAGTTAAAATATCTAATTAAATTCATCTTTCTCTTTTACCTTCAATGAATTCTACAAGATATCTTTTAGCAATAAAATCTTGTAATTGTTGTGGCGGATGTTTCATAAAAAATGAACAAGCTGATTGAAGTACTCCTCCTATTTTTCTATCCCGTGCGATTTTAGATATTCTAATGCAATCAGCGATAATTCCTGCGGAATTATTTCCATCTTCTACAAACATAGTAAGGTCTATCCTCACAGGAGCTCCACCAAAAATTCTCCCTTCTAATCTCATATAAGCTTCTTTTTGATTTTTTAAAAATGGGATGTAATCTACAGCAGAAATCTGGCACTCTACGGTATCTTTATTTTGAAGTTTAGCTATCACGGATTCGGTCTTTGACTGTCGTTTTCCTTCTTCATATACTAAAGTCCCATCAGATCTGGGTGTCATTAAATTACAAAAATCAGAACACCCGCCCCAATCTAGCTGAATTGTTCTGTCTAATATTGCACCTCTCATTGGAAATAAATTTGCTAATGAACGATGAATTATTGTTGCTCCTATTTGGGATTTAACATCATCTCCTATAATAGACAAACCTAATTCTGTTGCTTTTTTCTCTATTTCTGGATCTTTAGCAACATTTGAAGGCATTCCACATATGACACACGCACCTGCTTCAAGTGCGATATGGGCATAATACTTTACAGCTTCATGACATCCTGTAGGTAGTAATATTACTGCAACATCTACATTTTTTGCCTTCATTTCGTTAAGAATATCTGCAGGGCCATTATTTTCATTAACAGGTATGATATGTTTAATATTACTATTAAGGCCATCCAATATTGGACCTTTAATGACTGGAGCATTCAAAATGTTTGGAGAAAATAATTTTTTATTACAATTAGGATCTTCAAATATTGCTTCACTCAAGTCTTTACCTACTTTATTTGAGTTGACATCAATGCCTAACACAAAATTGATATCGTTGATGCTATATTGGGTAATTTCTGGTAATAACCCGATAATTCTCTCTGGATTTTGTTTATAATTCTCGACTCCTTGGACAAGAGCAGAGCATACATCTCCTACTCCTATTACACATGTATTAATTTTGCTCATAGACATTAAAATTAATTACTAATTAATATTTGTTTATATTAAATTATCATATTTAAATAATTTTAAATCTGAAATAAAACACTATTCAACCGTAATTTTTCAAATAATTAATTATAAAAAAAATTAAGTTCATATTGATTTATTAGAAAATAAATCAATTGTTATTTTAAGATAGTATCAAAATAAGAATCACAATGAAAGTTATTTTTTCTGCTAAAAAAGAACATGATGTATTTAAAAAAGTAATTAATCAATTAAGTAATATTAAAAATCTTGAATGTTTTTTTCATGATCCTGTAAATGAATTTTTTAATTTAGAAGAAATTCACCAATTTCTGAAAGATATTGATTATATTATAGTAAAAGTAGCAAGTGAAGGATCTATTGACTTGCTTCATTTTGCAAAGTTATATAATATCCCAACCTTACATGATTTAAATGCTGTGTTAACGTGTATGAATAAAATTGCTCTAGATGGTGCTTTAAGAAAGATCTTTAAAATTCATTCTAATATGTTATCAAATTTCTCATTACCATTATCATGGAATCAAAATGTATTAGATATTATCAAATTTAAAAAATGGGCAGAAAATAAATTACCAATTGTTATAAAAAGCCATAATCAACATGATAAATATAGACGCTTTAACTTTCTCGCAAAAAATATTGAAGAAATCGATCAATTTTGTATAAGGTATAAAGAATTCTTATATTATGATGTTTACATTCAAAAATTCATTGAATGTGATGGGATTGAAAGAAAAATTTATGTCATCGGTGATAAAATCTTTGGAATTAAAAGGGAGAATCCCATTTATCTACATATGAGAGAAAGACCCGATAATATTGATGTAAATCAAATAAAAAGGGAACCTTATAATGTTTCTGAAGAGATCAAAAAGTTAGCAAAAATATTATCAAAAGAATTACGTCTAAAGGTTTTTGGTTTTGATTTAATAAAAAGTATCGATAATGAACAATATTATTTTATGGATTTAAATGATTTTCCGGGATTTAGAGGGATAGATAATATTGAAGATGTTTTTGTGGAATTCTTCAAATCATACTTAAATCTTTAGACCATTGTTCCAATTATTATGAATGGAACAATAACGATAAATGATATAATTCCATAAACAATGCAGAAATATCCAAATTGAATTTTTTTAGCGATTAGTAACAAGAACTCGATAGATAAGTAACCTACACAGAAACTTATAATAGTCGCTATTAAAATAGTAAGTGGATCCAAGATTGCTAACTCCTCAGAAATAATTCCTGTAATAATTTTAAGACCAATTGATCCAAAAACCACGGGAACTGACATTAAAAAACTTAATTTTAATGCATTATCTTTTTCATAATTTTTGTAAAGAAGAGTCGATATGGTGATTCCTGATCGAGAGATTCCTGGTAATATTGAAATACCTTGTATGAGTCCAGATAAGAAGCTATCTTTATTCAAAACTTTATTATCAATGTTTTCAATTGATTTTTCACCAGAAGATTTACCTTGTTTTAGCAAGATTATTCCTGTTATTATTAAAAATCCACCAATGATTAAAGTGATAAGATCTCCATGGATTGCTAAATAACCCGTAATGAGAAACTCAAATAAGAAATATAAAGGAATAGCAGTAATGGCCGTACCTATTGTTGCGATTAACACCCAATTCCTCTTTTTTTTATCTAAATATTCAAATTCAAACGTGTTTGGAAAGAAACTTGTTATCATTTTCATGTATTCCTTCCTAAATTTAATTAAAACGACTAAAGCTGTTCCTAAATGGAGCCATATAGCGAGAGAATAAGATTCTTGGGGACTTAGACCAAATAAATTCAATGAGACATTAAAAACTTGTCCCGATGAAGATATCGGAAACCATTCGAATAATCCCTGTAATATTGCCAGTATAATAATATCAATCATATTTTATACATGAGGTCTTTAAATTTTATAGTCACGTGTTAATCTTTAAATTGATATAAAATATTAAAAAGGGAGAAAAAAAAAGATTATGTATTTTAGTTTTAATAAATAAAAAATCGGCTTTTTTTATAATATCTAATCTTATTAGCATGGATTTTCGTCTTAAAAAGCTCCGTTTGATTCACTTTAGATGATTTTTTAAAGATAATATTTTAATAATATTATTTACTGATCTTTAAAAGAGCACGAAGGAAAAAAAAAAATAAGAATATATAATTACAATGGCGAAAAAGCAAAAAAGTAAAATTGAGCCTTTTTTAAAATTTTTAGATAAAACAGTTGTTAAAAAAGTCGGGAATCCGTTAAAAAATGTTGATGATTTTTTAAAATTACCCGCTTTAGCTTTTAATTTTTTGAAAGATGTTGATGTTAAACTCATACATGACTTATTCAATGTTTCTCAAATTTATGAATTTCAGATATTAGATCAAGAGTCTCCGTTTGAAAGGTTGTATAAATCAGACCCGAAAAAAAAAGCAAAAATCGAAGAAGTCCTTCTCATTGACACTGAAATAGAAGAAAAGATCAAAAAAGCTACAATAATAAGTATTATTGCTGAACGGATCAGAAAAGATTCTGTAGTTGTTGAAAGAAAAGAACAAAAAGTTATTGTTGTTGGTCTAAGCAATGCAGGAAAAACAACTATACTCTCGAAATTTGGTGGTCAATTGGGAATTAAAGACCTCACCAAATTAAAACCAACTAAAGGTGTTGAGAGAAAAGAAGTAAATACAAAAAACTTAAATTTGAATATTTGGGACTTTGGTGGTCAATTAGAATATCGCAACCGTTATTTACGAGAACCAGAAAAATATTTTTTTCGCGTAGATTTAGTTATATATGTTATAGATGTCCAAGATCAAGAGAATTTTGAAGAGAGTTTAGAATATTTTGAATCTATTTTAGATTATCTTATAAGAATTGAAGAATATCCATATATCTTAATTTTTCTTCATAAATTTGACCCTGATTTAAAGGAAGATAATGAGATATTGTTAAATGTTGAATATCTTAAGGATGAAATTAAAAATATTTTCAAAACCAAAAAGAAGCTCGATTATGAAATATATTTAAGTTCAATCTATTCGATAATTGCTAAAGAACCTAAATTTGCGCAATATCTCAAGAATACCATGGAAAAAACTGCTACATTAGAAGATACGTCTATAACTAAAATAGAGGGAATTGCCTCAATTTTAGAAAATACCATGAATGGTTTAATTAATTTATCTGAGACTGTAATGATCCAATTAGAGGAAATAAATAATCGTCTTTTAGCTTTAGAAAATCGAAAGAAGCATGCTGGCCG
>JBHLME010000126.1:0-12895 GCA_048938445.1 Promethearchaeota archaeon
CATAATTTATATATATTTTAAAGGAATGCTAACATAATTACTTATTAAAACCAATGGGAATATAAAATGAATATTAAGGATATAGAAG
The DNA here is from genome assembly GCA_048938445.1 of Promethearchaeota archaeon. Lineage (GTDB taxonomy): Archaea > Asgardarchaeota > Lokiarchaeia > Sigyniarchaeales > SOKP01 > FT1-020. The sequence goes on from JBHLME010000126.1 coordinate 89, forward strand.
CAATTAGTAAAAAGTACGCAAACTTGTTAATAAAAGAGGGATACACCCAGATTGAGGAACTACTAAATTTAACAAAAAGCCAAATGTCAAAGTTAGCAAAAAAAACTGGAATCCCAGTAAGAATGATAGATACATTTCAAGAACTAGCTGATTTAATGAGGATAGACGGTGTAGGAGACAAAATTGCGAACGTGTTAAATAAAATTGGGATTGATTCAGTCAAAGAGTTTGCTCAAAGAAATGCTAAGAATACATTAGACAAAATGAAAGAATTTAAAGATGAATTAGCTGGAAAATTGCCAACTTTGAATGATGTAAAAGATTGGATTCAACAGGCAACAGCACTATCATTAGGAACAACACCAAAAAAGAAAACAACACCAAAGAAAACAACACCGAAGAAGGAACCATCAAAAAGGCCTGAAGGAGATTATGGACCTGACTATTGGAATAATAAATATCAAAAGGCACCTATTATATATACGGGGAGGGCTTTAAGAGGACAGGATTATTATAAACAAATTGATGCAGATGTTAAGTCATTCATTAAAAAGAATGATGCTATTCTCTTTCATGTCATTGATCAAGCACAATTAAAAAAAGGAACATTTAATAAAACAGCATTAGCTATACAAGATTTTGTAAACGGTTTCCTTAAATATAAATTTGATGAAGAAACATCAGACTGTCCTGAATTTTGGCAGTTTCCTTTTGAATCAATTCAATCTGGGATTGGAGATTGTGAGGATGGAGCGATCTTAATCGCTAGTTTACTAATCAACGCTGGAATTCCATCTTGGAGAGTTAAGGTCGCTGGAGGAGGTGTTTTACCAGATCCTGTGTTTGCTCCATCTGAAACTGAATTGGGAGGTCATGCTTGGTGTATATATTTAGCTGATAGGTCTGATTCTAAACGTGGATTAGAATGGGTTATCCTAGACTGGTGTTATGCACAGGATCCAGATGTGCCAATTGAGGAAAAACCATTAGCAAAAGACGGAGGCCAACAGGGAGGGTATAAAGAAACATGGTTTACATTTAACGATGAATATAGTTGGGCCTTGGATTTAACTCAAATTCCAACAGGAAGAATAAGTAATAATAGAACGACAAAAAAAGATGAAGTTTTAATAAAAATGGAAGATCTAATGAGAAACTTCGCAAAAGAACAAATGTTAAAAGTATTCGAAAAATACGGAATTAAAATAGACTAATATTATTTCAAATTTCTGTTTTTACTTTTTTATGTCGTTTGTTTTTTTTATTTTTTAAAAAAATATTATTAAATAAGATAAGTTTCTTTTAATTCTTTGATTAGAAAAAACTTGTTTGAAAAACATTAGATAATTATTAGGATTAATTTTTTCTTTAATTGAATAAGATATTTTGCAAGAATAAGAATATTAAGAAGATGCAAACTAAAAATACTACTTTTTATCCCAAACGGTGTACATTCTTAGTCGATACTAATAATCTAATAGATTTTCAGATGATTGAGAGAATTATCGAAAAATTTGATAATAAAAGTATTGAAAGATTAAATGAAGTTATAAATGGGATAAAATTCTATGTGGGTGGAAATCATTGGCATGTTAATGAAAAAGGCTATATAAAATATCCCGCATTCGAATTTAATTTTAATAATGGAACTCTTCTAATTTTTCTTTATAAAATCTTTAATTTGGGTTTTCTCAGATGGAGAAATATGTTATATGGGGCACTAAGAAGATTTATTTGGGAGTCTTTTTGTCATGAAGTTATCATGAGTTTAGTACATATAATAAAACTTAATTTAAATTTAGCCGAAATTGCAAAAGAATATTATCTTAATGATGAAAATGAATTTACCCAAAAATTTATAAGCGAATTATTTAATTATGAAGAGAATTTTCCCCTAAGAGTTAATTTCATCGCAATAAACAATAGTCTTTGGCATGAATCAATACCAAAATTAGGATTCTTAGATTTATTATATAGGAGGAAAATGAATCAATTAAAAAATACTATAAATTCCCGAAATTCAAATAGATTTCTAAAAATCAAGTTTTTCAATGAATTACGAAAAATTAAGTTGAATTATGATTATGAATACAATTTTAGTGAATTAATAAATTATTGTATTCATAACAATCACTTTGAAACATTATTTAGATATAATTGGGAATTTTACGATAAATTTCGTAGAGAATTCTATTATAAAGCTAAAAGGTTAATCTTAAAATTTTTTAAGCAATATGAGATTAACCATAGGTTAAAAGAATATAAAGATTCAGCCAATCGAACGCATTATTTTCTTACTCATCAAACATTTGAGCGAGTAAAAAGTACATGTTTACAGATATGTATAGCAAAGTTAAAGAATCAAATCTTAGAAGAATATGAATCATTTAAAAATTTTTATTCTTTGTGTCCTATTTGTCAAAAAGAGAATCTTAACCATATTAATTGCGAGAAATTTTATTTTTACTCTAAATTTACCTTTTTTAAAAATGTTTTGCTTGAAAAAATGAATAAGGTTAATCATTTAGAAGAGTTAAACGATGATGAATATTATTTTGGCATACCCTGTGAAGATTGTTATAAAATTGTTCGTAATATTCAAGGAAAGTTCTCTGATTTAGATCAAATCCAAAAATTTATTTTAAATTATAGAATCTGCCCGATTTGTGGTACAAAGAATCACGATAATTATCTTCTAGAATTCTATTACGATAATTCTAAAATTGATTTGAGAAATAATTTAATCCAATTTATGGATTTTAGCAGAAGAATGAAAAATATTAAAGTAAATTTCGGAATACCCTGCTGTACTTGCTTTACTAAGATTTTTGGAGAGATTCCAGAATATAATCTAAATCATTTTTTTTAATTTAATTTCTAAGAAAAGAAGGAGAATAAATTTATTTAGAATTTTCATTCTTCAAAATTGTCGCTATAGACATTCCGAATCCAACACACATGGCACTAATTGCAAATTCTTTCCCTGTTTTTTCTAATTGGAGTAAGTTTGTTCCAATTAATCTGCATCCTGTCATTCCTGTCGGGTGACCAAGTGCAATAGCTCCACCCCAAGGATTAAATCTTGGATCGTTCCAATCTATCCCTAATTCTTTACAACAAGTCCATACAACAGGACTAAAAGCTTCGTTGATTTCGATAAAAGCCATATCATCAAATGTTAAGTTAGCACGCTTTAAAGCTTCAGGCATAGCTTTAACTGGACCATCTAACATTATCACAGGATCACTACCGATGATAGCAAAATTTAAAATGGTAGCTCTAGGTTTAAAACCTAATTCCTCAGCTAATTCTCTCGTCATCCAGATTTGGGCTCCAGCACCATCACTTGTAGGACAACTGTTTCCAGCCGTTAAAAAGGCTTGACTTTTACGCCCTACTATTGTTTTTAATTTTGATAATACTTCCATGTTGGTAGTTGGGCGAGGTCCCTCGTCTCGAGATGTTAATACAGAGAGCCTTTCATCTTGAGCAACATTATTATTTTCATCAAGCATAGGTTTTCCGTTTTCGTCAATTTTTGGGCACCAAATAGGTTCGATTTCTTTAGCTCTATCATCCCATGTGCTACAGGCTTTTTGATGAGAAAGTAATGAAATCTGATCTAATTCTTGTTTAAATTCATCTCGATATTCACCTTTAAATTCATTCATTGATATCCCTTTATGTTTACTATAATAATGAACACCTAAAACATGAGCAGAATTAATTTGTCCAGATAGAGAGGTTTTTAATTCTTTTAATTTAGCAGCAACTTCAGGATTAGTTAATATCTTTTTATTTGGTGCAATCATTATGGGTTTTCCTAAGTTTTCATCAAATACATATGCATCCGCCATAATGGGATATTTGTTTTGAATTTCGATACCACCACATATAACAGCATCGTGAGTACCGCAAGCGATAGCTTGCCAGGCTGAGAGAATTGCCTGAGTACCACTGGCACAATGTCGATTTATTGACATACCTGGAACACTCACAGGTAAATGTGCACTTAAAGCAGTATTTCTACCAATATCCATTGCACATTCACCTATCTGACTATTACAGGAAACAATCGAATCGCCAATAATACTTTTATCAAAATTATTTCGTTTTAAAAGCGTTTCGTAGCAATGTATAATCAAATCATCGCCCCGATGTCGTACGATGGTCCCTCTTCTCTTTCCAATAGGCGTCCTAACATAGTCAATTAAAACAGGTTCGCGCTTTGGATCCTTAAAATACTTCTCATATATACTTACAGGTTCAACCATAAAATACACTTCTTATAAATTTTTGATAAGTAACTAGATTTTATCTAAGAATTTTAAATATTAGATTTAAAATAATAATTTTGCTTATAATATTAAAGTTAATTGACTTAAATGTAATGAATCATTCAGCTTTACAAAACAATTATTAACATAAACAAATATTCAAATGATTAAATTTAGTAAAATGATGATAATTAGGAAAAAATATAAATATCTGAGGTTCTACTAAATTAAAGTCTAAGAATAATATTATTTCGCATAACCAAAATCGAATTAAACTTGTCAGATAAAAATTCTTCAATGGGAATAATTCAAAGAATCAACGATTGGGATCAAAAAACTTTTTTGAAGTTCTATAAGAATAAATTTCTAAAAGGTAAAAAAATTATTTTATTTGCCAAAGTATTCTCATTCTTTGCCAATATGCAATTTTGGGGTGTATTATGGCTCATTTGGGCAATTTATGGGTATATTACTAAAGATTATTATCTTTTTGTATTATTTACTGGCGGATTTATTCAAAGCATAATCCTTCATATAATTATTCGATATAAAATTGTTAAAAGACACCGACCTTATATAAAATTACAAGAGAAAGGAGTTGAACAACGAGATGAATTAATTAGAGAACATAAATCATTCCCATCCGGACATGTAACCTTCTTTTTGTTTTTTGGGATAATTTTTGCTTTTTTCTTCCAAAATTGGATAATTTTATTAATTTTTATCTTATTAGATATAATCGTGGCAATAACTCGTCTGATATTAGGAGCTCATTTTCCCACTGATGTACTATTTGGATTCTTATTTGGTATTGGTTATGGACTTTTATATCTAGGTTTAACATGTATTTTTTGGGTGTATTTTTTCTATTGGTTAGGTGAAACTTTTTCACCAATAATTCATTTTTGGTTATAATTAATGATACCATTCGGTAAATTCTTCTAAAGCCTTTCTTTCTCTCGAACCTTCTCTTTGTAATTTAATTGAATCTTTATCTATTTCACCGATAGCTATTACTCCCATTAACTCATATTTTTTTGGATTTAATTTGAATATATCGTTAACTTTTTCTTTTTGGTTTAATATTGATCCTATCCAAACGCCACCTAGATTCAGAGCGTGAACTCCTAGAAGAATATTTTGCATAAATGCTCCTATTGATTGAATATCTTTAACTCTATCATATACCTTTTCTAAATCCAAAAATACTACAAAATTTACATAAGCATTTTCTATTATGTCGCCATTGTGAGTTAGTTGAGCTAGCATTTTTTTAACTGCGGGATGAATTACCACATTAACACGCCATGCTTGATTATTAAGACCCGAAGGACTCCAGCGTCCACATTCCAAGATTTCTAATATTATTTCTTTTTGAATTTTACTTTCAACAAATTTCCTAATACTTCTTCTTGATTTAATAAATTCTAAAAATTTTTTTGAATCACTTTCCATAAATTTAATTAGTTTCTTATGAATTTATAATTTTAATCATTTCTTATCTAATGAAATCATCAAAACTAAAGTGTTAAAAAGCAGAATAATTTTTATAACGAATAATGTTTAATAGTAATTATATATTATAAAAAGTTGAAAAAACAAATCCAAGTTGTTTGAAAGAAATATAATTGTTTAGATGATGTTTAATTAATATATAAATTGGAGGTAATAACTAATGGGAAAAATTTTTCATAGATTTTTATTAATATTAGGAATATTTATCGCTTTTATGTGTACGATTACTTTTTTTATGAATGGTGGTATAAGAAAATGGGATGAACTAATTTGTATAAATCTTATTAGATATACATTATGTACATCTTTTCTGATATTTATGATAACCTGGATTGCTTCAATGGTTATTATCTTTTTTGCGATTTTAATGATTAAAGGTGAGTTATAGTAGTACTGAAAATAATTTTTAAAAATTAATATTTAATCATTTCAAAATTCTTTTCCAATATCTAATAGTATTGAATAAATAATTAAAATTGATAACTACGTCTGAAAAGAGTACAAATAGTTGCATTAAAATTAGAATAAATAACAAATATAAAAATAAAATAATTTAGATATGAAAAGTAAAAATTAGTTTATTATATATTAGTCTAAATCATCCGCATCATCTTCTATTTTATCGTAATATTCGATGTCCATAAGACCTCCTGTCCTTTCGTCTCTCCAATGAACTTTAACTGGCATATTTATATAGGTTCCCTTGACATCAATATTCGGAGCTAATTCAGCTACAGAACAAGTATCTGCGCCATCATGCTGAACTAAAACCATTGGTTTTTCTTCCGTTTCACCCGTATCAGGATTCTTCAAATAAGCAATTCCATAAGTAGACACATTTGCAGTTTCTCGAATATCTACCCATCTATCAGGTTTTAATAAGCATTCCCCGCAAACTTGTCTAGGAGGGAAAAAGATTCTATTACATCCAGAACATCGATTTCCAACAAGTTTTTTGTCTTTTAACTTCTTTAAGAAAGGTTGCATATGAGTAATATTAAATCTAAATTTATAACTGGATAAATACCAAGCACCAGGCATCGTACGTGTTCTGATATAGTCTTTTTTAATATATTCTAATGCTTTTCTTTCTGTCCTTTGCGACAACTTTTTTTCTGACATTTTATTTTACCTCCATTTTCTTTTTGGTTCATCCGAAAATACCATAAGTGTACATAAATTAAGTGAACCACCCCATCCATGCCCAATGGATGTATGTACAGTCTTAGGGACCTGATTGCTTGCTTTTCCCATTATTTGAAGTGCTGCTACTGCGGGTCTTTCCATTGCTGATGCTCCTATTGCATTGGTAGCATTTACACCTCCAGAACAATTTATTGGTAATTCTCCATTAAAATCTGTTACGCCTGTTTTATACATTTGTGGAGCTGTAGTTTCCTCGAATAGGCCGAGCTTTTCACTCCACATTAAGGTCTGATTTGGGAAAGGACCATATAATTCAGCATAATCGATTTCCTTTCTTGGAAAAGAAATACCAGCTTGATTATAAGCCAATTCTGATGATCGCATGGCACCTAACTGAGTTGAAGGATCAAGTTGCGCTGAACCGCCTCCATCATACCCTAGAATCGCTGTTTCATTTGCAACACTAGCTACTCCATTTACGTAAACAGGAATGTCTGCCCATTCTTTGGCTTTTTCTTCAGTAGTAAATAACATCGCACAAGCTCCATCAGATGCGGGACAAACCATCCCATAACGCAATGGATATTGAATATATGGAGTATCAAGCACGTCTTCAATTGTAAGATTTGGCATTTTTAAGTGAGCCCACCATGTTTTTGCAGCATTTCTTCTTTCTTGCACTACAACTCTTGCTAAATCTTCTTCAGTTGTTCTTGTTTTGCTCAAATAAGTAGTTGCTTGATATGCTGCCACTCCAATTGCCGCACCTGCGGATAATAAGCGTGTAAGCTGCTCATAAGTTATTCCTAAAGTATTAAGGATCGATATTTCACCTAATGCAACACTTGCAAGACCTAAACTCGTGTCACCTTGACTTTGCTGTTCAAAAGCGATAGCTAACACAGTATCAATACCAGGTATTCCAGCGGCAATATTATAGTATCCACATATAGCGACCGACCCACCAGTAGTCCCTCCCGTTGTTATTCGCATTAAAGGCTTATTTCTTGCCCCCATCCAATCTGTCATCCATAATTCAGGAATATTAGATCCTTCAAAAGCAGGCATATTTCCGTTTGCAAAAGCATCAATATCATCCATACTAACACTTGGAACTTTCTTCATACAATCTTGAATTGCTTCGTTAATTAATTCTGGCATACTAACATCAGAGCGTTTTGATGCATGTTCTGAAAAACCTGCACTTATACAACATACTTGTCGTCCCATTTTTAATTATCTCCCTCCAATACATATAAAATATTATTTTGAGCACACATGCCAATTTGCCCTGAAGCTAAAGCCTTTTTTGCGCCATTAACTTGATAACCATTTGCTTCGCCTCTAATTTGTTTAACAGCTTCAATAATTCTAATTAATCCTGTAGCACATTGAGGATTACCACCAAGAGCTCCACCAGACGGATTTATTGGAAATTCACCGTCAATTTCAGAGTTCAAGCTTGGTCCTTTACCTTTCTCTGCCAGGCCTAAAGCTTCTGCTAAAATTAATTCTTCGTGTGCATAAACTTCAAATAATTCGGCCACATCAATTTCACTTTTAGGATTTTTAATACCTGCTATTTCAAACGCTTTCTTACCAGCAACTTCCATTGATTTAATTGTAGATAAATCTCTATCGCCCAAATAATAAGTATCTTGAGACCATCCTACGCCAGTAATCCAAACAGGTTTATCCGTGATTTTTAGGGCTTGTTGTTCTGGAGCTAGCAATAAAGCAGCAACACCATCACAAGGTTGAGCTACCATTAATTCTGTGACAGGATCGGCATAACTCTCAGAATTTAATATATCTTGAGGAGTTAAATTAGGATTTTGTGCTTCAGGTAACGCTAAAGGATTCTTAGCTGCATTTCTCCTATTTTTAACTGCTATTTTAGCGATATCTTCAGCACTTATACCATATTTTTCCATGTAAGCTCTCATTTGAAATCCGCCAGCTGTTATATCATTTACTAATGCTGTTGGTCGTTCCCACGTAGGGTCTGTTTCATATAATTTCGTGGCATGATAGGGAAAACAAGAAGCCATACTTCCGCCCCACACCACAGCTAATTTGTGATTGCCCGATAAAATACGCATTAATCCATATAATACAGCATGAGCACCATCCATCTCTACTTTACTCTCATCTGCTAAATAACCACCACCTATTTCAACAGTAAAGCAATTTGAAATTGTACGCCCATCATAATAATCATTAGTACAAGAGATTACTGTTGTTATATCCTTTTTTTTTAAGCCAGCTTTGTCTAACGCTCCTCTTACAGCCTCAAAAATCATTTCATAACGGCCATAATTCGCATTTGCTGATAATTTAACTTGATTATAACCAACTATTCCAACTTTTTCCAATTAATCTATTCACCTCACAATTTTACAAACCCTTTAATATCTGAAGGTTCTCCCTTTGTTTTTTCAGCCCATTCTATTTTAACCTTCATCCCTGTTTTAACCTCTCCAGGTCCCATATCTAATATTTTGTATACCATTCCTGTATTACTTCCATCAATATTTACCATCCCGATTATCTGCCCTTTTTTCACCTTTCTTGAACCTCTATCAGTGACTTTATAAGGTGTAATTGTATAATTCACCAATGTGCCGGTATCAGGTAAATCAACCCAATTTTGGTCTAACGGAATAGTCACATTGCATTTTCCACATATTTTTCTAGGTGGAACAAAGACATCACTACATTTGGTGCATTTATTTCCAATTATTTTTTTTTGTTCTAAACTATCGTAGAATTTATCCAAGTATTGCCCAACCCAAAAGCTAAATTCAGCACGTACCATCCCTTTATTTGTTATAATTACTTTTTCGGTCATTTTCTTTTATTTATAATTTTTGATTTTAATATTCTTTTTAGGACTTTTAATTAAATTAACAATTAATGATAAATTTGTCGCAAGGTTATTTATACATTTTAATTCAATTTAAAACTCTATTTTTTAACCTTAAGCCTTCAATTGTTATATTTGGATACTATATTTTTTAAAATATTAGTGAAATTAACTTTAATCATAGAATTTAGAAGAAAAATTATCAAAAATAGTTAAAATCTTATTATTCTTTTTTATCCAAGTTTATGACCAGATCTCTTTACCATTTTGAAAGCTTACGGTAAATATCTTCATTGGATCATCAGTGATCTCAACATTTGGAATAATTTTCCCTGATACTATATTAAATTCAGCAGGTACATATAGAATAAAATCCAAGGGCTTTATCTTATTTCTTCTTACATCGGAAATATATTTGCTAATTGCTCTAGGATTAGGATGACTGCGTAATTCGCCGGCATATTTTCCATCATTTTGAGTCAAATCAGCATAAAATAAAGCATTGCTGTAGAGGCAGGGATAAGTGATTGAAAGAGGAAACATTGTGCCATAAATTGCGCTGCCTGTATGAACATACCGAGTAAGTTGCAGGCTTGGCCACTTTCCCTTACCATACATACGGCCAGGAATGAAAATATCTGGAAATTCCATATCTAATTGAGAAATTGCTAAAGCAATGTAACAGACAAAATTGAGATTATGCTCCTTCATGAACTCATAATTGCCCGAATTGTTTTGTTTATTGCTATACCGATAACTAAAACTCAGCAATTTAAACGCTGCTTCTAAATAACCCAATTTTTCTCTACCCATTAAAGATACATAATCTGCAAAAGCATGAAGAACAACACTCGTTGCTCCATTTTTACCAAATTCTTCGTATGAGACTATACCATCATTATCCTCATCAAATTTTTCAAAAAATTCTTCCCTCAATTTAGTACCCTCTAGTTTGTCGATTACCGCTAAATAATTGATAGCAGTCCGTTGCAAATCCCAAGGTACCTTAAACATATCATAAAAAAGGGTTTTAGTTATTAAATCTGAAAACCTTTCGTTTTTTATTGTACCTAAGTGCCCTTTAAGTGAAATTATTGGTGAATCGGTTAAAAGATCATAACCCATAACATGATAATCCATTTGTCCCAATCCTCTCTTTTGTGCGCTTTCAAAAGTAATATCTCGAGCTAATGGGGAATCATAACCTTCTTTTGATATGATATCTTGTCCATTTATAGTTGGGATGGGCACTTTCTGAGGGAAGCCACCTGCAGTTCCGCCCTCCAGATTAACTTCAAGAGATTCTTTTAAAGAAACGTTGCTAAACATGTACCGAGCACACAAAAGATCAGTTGCAACAGGATCTAAACCTCCAAAAACCATGCCTTCAGCTGTTCTTACGCCACTTATACCTTGATGATCAACATTTATTGCCTCTATACCGTCAACTATATGAAGCATCATAATATCCAAATTATCTACTGCTTTGATAATATCAATCATCGTTGCTATAATTCCTCCGGTCTTTTTTAATATGAAATTACCTTCAGTGTCTCTTTTAGGCAGGGAACTGTCATGTTCCACTTCAGGTATCCAGATTTGGTGTGGGATACCTGCTTTCATGCCAACAACGGTAGTACCTTGAGGTCTAGCATAATCCCATTTTTTATCTCCTTCGCTGGCATAATGCATTGGATAAAGTCCAATTCCTAAATTTTTTATGATATTCGTGAAAAGAGCAATAGCATGAACTTTAAATTTAGGAACGTTTATTAAAATACATCCGGGATAAGCTTTCATATCTTCAGAATCATCACTATAACCGCCGGTAATAACTTTATGTAATACGATAGACTTATAATTTACCCCATCTGGTACCTTACATTTCCTACCCTTATTTGGATCATCGTATATCCGGTTCAGATCATATACCATCAATTTATCAGAAACAAGTCCCGGAGGTATATAAGTACCGTTGATACTTTCCTCGTAACCTCTGAAGGGATCGTCACTTTCCCCTTCTTTTAAAGATTCGGAAAGATATTGTCGAACAAAATAAAATCCCCACCCTCCTATAAAATATCCGGATTTTCCCTCGATGATAGCTTCCGTTGTAATTTCTCTCCCATCAGGATTTATTTTTGAACAAATACTTGCCGAAGTTTTAAATACAGTTGCTGCCTCACCAAGTGCCATCTGATAATAACTTATTTCGCCCTTATCATGGAACCATCTCATTAAAGCAGCGATAAATGCCCAATCCGTACAAGTGTCGCGCCCTTGAGAATATCCATGAGTCTGCGGATCAATACATATAGGACTAACGAGATTAGGTTTAAATAAAAGTTTCTGACCTTTTTCCAATTTCTCTTTGATCTGAACAAAAAATGAAGTATCTTTCTCTAAGGGAGTTAGTGCGTAATCTAGGCTATTTAATGTATAATCAATTTTCTCTTTTATTTTATTCCAGCTTTCCTGATCTGAATCATTAATATATTTTTGTAATAAATTATCAATACCCTTATATGATTTTTTGACGTCCATTCTCACAACTCCTATGGGAGATCCAGAAGAGTCGTTCACTTGTTTTCCTAAGGGTGAATTAAAATTTATCGTTTTTTGACTATTCATATTTTAAGGATTCCTTCTGTTTTAATAAGTGACAGATATGTAAATATTTGATCTTATTAGTATATAAATATTTATCATTTCTAGTGAATGGATTTAAAAATAGAGTAATATTTTATTGAAAAAGTTAAGAAAAAAGAAATAAAAGGATGCACACAGGAACATACGCCCTTTTTCCTAATAAATTACTGGTGTTTCGCACTATGCTTATCAATCCGAGAGTGTAATGAACTAAAAAAAATAATATACTGATATCATTTTTTTTAAAATAGGAAAAATCGTATGATAAAGTATAAAACTAAGAAAATTTTTTGAAAAAAAAAGAAAATTTTCATAATACCTCAATATTACTCTTGTTATCTTCTACATCATATA
>JBHLME010000127.1:0-12884 GCA_048938445.1 Promethearchaeota archaeon
TTAGTTGATGATGGAGCAGATAATGTTTGGGGGAATCCATATGAAGGAGGAACATTTTCTCATTTAGAAGAGTTATTTATGTATGATATTACAGACGAAACATCTCGTAAAGCTGCGATTCAGTACCTTAATTCAGTAATAGAAGAAAGTAAAAAATTTCCTCTTGGAATTGGTTTGGGTATAGGGGATATGGAAGGATCTGTACATCAATGCGATCTTTTTGGACCGATTACAAGTAATTACCACACATGGATGAAAGCAATCAAATATGAATTTGATCCAAATAATGCTTCAGACCCAGGAAATTACACTGATGGGAAAAAATTTGAAGGATAATTTTTTTAAAAATGCATAGTACTTTAACTCATTTTTGTTATTTTTCCCTTTGATTCCAATCCAAAATAATTTGGGGATTTCAGAAATTTTATATTTAACGGGTTTTTCTCATATTTTAAGAAAATTTTAAAGAAAAAAAAAAAATAAAATTTCACTTACTCGGAAAGTTATTCTAATATTTCGACTCTTAATCATTTATTTTATAACTACTTTATTTTTAATTTTCATTAGTCAATACAAAATATCACTATATAAAGATAACGCTTTTTGTATACTACTATAATAAAGTAATAAGGGTTTCACGATTTATATGATAAAAAGGCTCATTTATCAATTCTATGTAAGAAAATTAAAACATTTTATTAAACATTAGACGTTAGATTTAGAAGCCCACTCTAATAAAGGAATCATAGAAGTTCTAAGCTCTAATCCTTTATCAGTTAAGGAGTATTCTACCCTTGGTGGAATTTCTGAAAAAAATTCACGGTTAATTAATCCTGCATTTTCTAATTCCTTAAGTCTATCTGATAAGGATTTTGGACTAATTGTTTCTAAATTTTTCATTAATTCATTGAATCTAAGTTTTTCATTATTACCTATAATGCTAATTATTAATAATGTCCATTTTTTACTTATTAGATTTAGAATTCCTTGAATTGAACACAAACAAATCTCATTATCTTTCAGATCTTTATCAATACACTGGTTAACTTTCTCAATACTTTCCTTTTGAATAGTATCTCACCAAATAATTACTTTATATATATATTTAGACTTGTAAATTTAAATACTTTTCATTCTGTAATAAATATATAAAATATAGTAATGGTGAATTATAAAAAATGTGTGATGAAAAAACGAATAACAGAATTTTAAATTATACTACCGATCTAAATTGTGGATGTGGTTGTATTGGATTTCCAAATTCAAAAGAGAGGAACCAACAACTAGAAAAAAATAATAGTTATCCTGCAACTGATTCTCCTAAGTAGGAATTAATTTTTGAGTTTTTCAAAGTGTTAATTAAATTCCTCTATTTTTTTTTTATAAAGTAAAAAAAAACAAGAATAGTCGACCAATGGACAAAAATGCATGCTAAAATTCCAAAATAATATATTATCATTCCTAAAATTAATCCAAGTAATCCAGAAATAAACATGAAAGAATAAGTTATCCTCATATCCTTGAATTCAAACCATATATGTAAATGATATATACCAAAAATTAAAGCACTGAGTATTATAGCAACAACTAATCCAAAGATGCGAAAAATAAATACAAATATATATAATCTGAATAAAATTTCTTCAAAAATCATAACTAATGGAAAATTGAGCAATATATCAATATAATTTTTCTCATTTAATGCTTTTACGACAAAGTGTTCTTTCATTTTAAAAATCGAATCTTTTAATACCTTCTGAATAAAAAATATCGTAAAGAATTCAAATAATAATATGATTGTTGGGAAAATTATGAATGATAACAATGAAATTGGAATGCTTGGTCCCCACCACTTTAAATCTATGAAAAAAAATGAACCAAGCAGAAGAAAGATGATTAAAATAGGATTAATAATAGTTTTAATCTTTGATAAAAATCGCATAGTATAATATTAAAATTTAGAATTATGATTTTAAAAATTTCCTTGCTAAGAATATTATTAAATATGGGTGGAATTTCCCACTTCACATATCTTTTTTGTCATAATCTTTATATAATAAAGTGGTTTACTCTTAATTATGAAGAGAGAATTTAAATGGGTAAGTAAGTCTACTCATAGAAAGACTGGTGCAAAGAAGGCACCGACATTCTGTTATTGTAATATAAATCAATAATGACAAAAACCTTCTCTCTTGAATTCAATCTTTTCTCTTATATCTCTTATTGCTTTCGAAATCCTATGACTTCTTGGATTAGTTAAAAATTTAAATACAAAATTCAGGGAGGGGGTATTAATTTACTTGATTAAATTACTGAACAAGTATAATAGATAAAATTCTCTGTTCAGCAATAAAATAGAAGGAAAATAACTAAAAAAGTGAGGTGAATGAAAGAAAAAGACCAGATAATAGAAGAATTATTAGAAACCCTTGAAATCGAACAAAAAAGTGTTATCTCATATTCTTTAATTGAAGAGGAAAAAGGTGAATAATAGAATATAGGGAAAAATGTCAATCAAAAAGGAAATAATGAACCACAAAACTAAATGATTTCAAATGGTTTTCATTTTTTTTTTTTTTTCTATAAAACCAAAGACTTTTTTATTATAATTTATAATTTTATTCAATTTTTATAAATTGAAGATTTAAATCAATTTTCTTGAGTGAGGAAATTATTAAAAACCATTTGAAAAAACGAGTATTCACCACGTTTGGAATTATTGTTTTAATGTTGTTTGGTTTTATATTTATTAATAATTATGATAGCAAAAAAACAGAAATTTTTTTGAATGAGAAAACTAGTTCTTTTTTAGTCGGCTTTCCTGAAAATTATTATACGTGGGGGGGAAGTGGAGATGATTGTGGAAATGGAGTAGCTATAGGAGAATGGAGTCATTTTTTTGTTGCTGGATATACAGAGAGTATTCCATCGATGAATAAGGATCTATGCTTGGTAGAATTTAATAGCGAATTTGCAGAAAATTATTATACGTGGGGTGGAAGTGGAGATGATTCTGGAAATGCTATAGCATTGTATGGATCAGGTGATGTATATGTAGCAGGATATACAGAAAGTTTTGGAGCGTTTAATAAAGATCTCTGCTTGGTAAATTTTGGTTATGCCGGTGTAGATTGGAATTACACTTGGGGTGGAAGCGGAGATGATTGTGGAAATGGAGTAGCTTTGGATGAGTCAGGTAATGCTTACGTTGCTGGATACACTAATAGTTTTGGAAAAATTAGTAAAGATCTCTGCTTGGTAAAATTCAATTCTACTGGCGTGGAATGGAATTACACATGGGGTGGAAGTGGAGATGATTGTGGAAATGCAGTGGCTTTGGATGAGTCAGGCAATGCTTACGTTGTTGGATACACTAATAGTTATGGAAAGATTAATAAAGATCTCTGCTTGGTAAAATTTAATTCTACAGGCGTGGAATGGAATTACACTTGGGGTGGAGGTGGTAATGATTGTGGAAATGGAGTAGCTTTGGACGTGTCGGGCAATCCTTATATAACCGGATATACCGAGAGTTTTGGAGCCGTCAATAAAGATCTCTGCTTGGTAAAATTTAATTCTTTAGGTGTGGAATGGAATTACACGTGGGGTGGAGATGGAGATGATTGTGGAAATGGAGTGGTTTTAGATACTTTAGGATATGCTTATATTACTGGAGTTTCAAATAGTTGGACACTTTATTCAGATCATATATTATTCATGAGATATCATCCAACAGAGCAAATATGGACGCAATTTATTGGAGAAGGTTGTGGGAATGGATTAGTCTTGAACCCGTCAAATGATCCATATATTATTGGATATACCGAAAATTATGGTGCAATAGGGTGTGATATGATTTTGATAAGATTTAATATATACACCTACGAAGAACTTTTCCCTAAACAAGAACCTTATATCTTCTTCCTTATATTATTAGGTACCATATTTGGTCTTACGGAAATTTTAACCATAATACTCTTTGGAATTATTCTTATTAGAAGTAAAAAAACTGGTAGAAAACCTACTAGGGCATAAATTCACTATAAAATATATTATTGTTTTAAAGGATGAAGATATAAGCATCGAAGTAATCTAGAGAATATAAAAAAATGAATTTATTCAAATTATAATATAAAAAATTTTTTAATACTGGAAATCAATACTTTAAGAAAAAATAAATATGACTAATTAAAAGAAGTCAAGGAGTTTTTTCTGCTTGCTAAAAGCTTTATATGGAATATTTAACATTTTTTTGAGCTCGTTGGCAGTTTCTGGAGAAAATCCAGTAAAATGATTGTTAACTATTATAAAAATTTCAAAAACATTTGGTGATTTATTTAAGACTTCTAATTTTTCAAATAATCGATATAATATATCCTTTTGATCTCTTTGTATACGGTTAAAAACATTCAATTGTCGGTTTCCAATTAATCGTATATAATATATTTCTTGATTAGGAAAATAAAATTCCTTTATTCCTTCAAAATAAATTGTTCCAAGTATGACCTTTTTGCCATTTATTAGTTCTTCAAGAATTTTAACATCATACCAACTATTATCGCGCAATTCTATAACGTATTTATACTGGATTGGTAATTGGTTTATTATATAAGATAACTGCCTTAGATGTTTTTCGGAATATTTAAACCAAGGTGGAAATTGTAATAAAAAGGAACTTATTTTATCTTTTAAAGGAGAGAGCCTGTAGAAAAATTGTGAGATTTTTGAACTTAAATTTGAATTAAATAAATCATGGGTAATATCTTGCCATACTTTTATGGTAAATTTGAATGATTTTGGAACTTTTTGACCCCAATTTATTACGGTCTCTTCAGCAGGTAAATTATAAAATGTTGAATTGACTTCTAAGAGGTCAAAATAATTTGAATAATATTCTAAATATGAGGATTTTTCAAGATTTTTTGGATAAAATATCCCCCTCCAATCTTTATAATCCCAACCTGCACATCCTACATGTATCTTAACCATATTGAACCATAAATGTATCTTTGATATCAAATAGATTTAATCTGATATTATTTTACTATCATTATACTTGAAAAAAAATTTAACGCGATTAATTTAAAGTAGAATTATTTATTAAACAATTATTTCATTTTCTATAAAAAGAAGTGATAAAGGCTTTTATTAAATTCTTTAATCAATGTATTTCTTATAATATCCATATCCTTGTTTCCAGGTGAAAGGGTAAGGCGTATTTTTGTTTTTTAACACTCTTTCTGTGAGAAAGATTAATAGAAAAGCCATCGTAACCATAAGAACCGCACCCAACAACCAATGAATCAAATCTGGTTGTAATATTCCTGATGCAAAAATGTAAATGAAACCAATTGAGACAGGTAAAAATACTATATAGCTTGTCAGAAACCCTGGATTGTAGATATTTTTTATTCCTTTGGTATTGAAGACTTTATTTGTCCGAAATCCAATGAAAAGAGTATGAGCTAGAACTTCGAAGAAACAAAAAATGAACGAAGAAACTGCCATTATGGGGATAAAATCGGGGATAAATTGAATAAGGGTGATACCCCCAAAAGCAACTACTAAAGCCCCAAAATTAGTTACCATATCAGATACCTGGTTCATAGGATAACGATCTGGGATTTCTGACTTTTGTAAGAGATTATAGATATAATGGAAGCCCCCAGGAAAACGCCATTCCTCCAACACGTGGAGCACTAGACCTATCCAAGTAATATACACCAAACGGGTTGCCCAACCAAACTGAAACCAAAAAATAACTACTAATATGGTTAATATTATACCACCGGCAGCCATTATGTATAGCCAAATTTTCATCCAAAAATCTAATACTTTATTCATAAAAATCAGTAATGTTAGGTGAGTATTTAAACTTATTGGATTTAAACGTGAACTAAATCAATAAAAGAATGAATTTTATTTCTAACTGGTAATATTTAATCACTTCAAGTGGACTTTCAATATCTCTAAGTTCCATTAAATCGTGAAAATCACTTCCAACGGCAACGGGAATCTTATATTCTCATAGTTTATCGAAAAATATTTAGTATTAACGGAGCAGAGCTCCGGATAGTGAGAATTAAATTCAAAACAAACTCGAAATGTTTTAAGGAATTGCATCAATGCTTCTAAGGCACTGTGAATGAAGAATGAAGGAACAAAATGAGTTTAACTTATTATGGGTATTTCATTTTCTTTAGAAGAGTTATTTCAATAAATTTATAATTATAGTTTTTCCGAAAGCAATTCATTCGGGTGTTTCAAGATATTCAAAAATAATGGGTTATATCTTGCCATACTTTTATGATAAACTTAAATGATTTTGGAACTTTTTGATCCCTATTGATTACTGTCTCTTCAGTGGGTAAATTATAAAATGTTGAATTAACTTCTAAGAGGGCAAAATAGTTTGAAAATTACTCTAAATATGAGGATTTTTCAAGGTTTTTAGGATATAATACTCCCTTCCAATCCTTATAGTCCCAACCTGCACATCCTATATGTATTTTAGCCATTTTGAACCAAAAAGATATCCTGATAGATAATAAAGTTAATTTAATAAAAATTAATTGTTATTATGTTTGATAAAAATTTATTGCGATTTATTTTAAGGGGAATTATTAATTATACCATTATTTTATTTTCTATAAAAATAACAGATAAAGGCATTTAATTAATTATATTATTAATGAATTTGAAGGAGAAAATATAAATTGTCAAATGAAATCAAAACTGAGATAAGTTTAAGATCTTCAGATGTGAAGAAAGAATTAAAATGTGAATTTAGAGATAATCAACTTCAAGAATGCATTGATATCGAAAATTTTCAACAATTTAGTTTGGATTCTTCAGAAATAACAAATAGAGCGATATTAAAGTGTTTGAATACGATGTTAGGTACGTGTATAGGAAAAAACAAAATTGATATTAACTTTTCTCTGATAAATATGGATATTGTATTAAAAAAGCAAAGCAACAATACATGGATAATTGATAATATAAATCTTAATTTGGATCCTCATTTCGATGATGAAATATATCTAGATCAATTAAAAAAATGTTTAAAGTTCTTTGATATAACTTGCATTAAACCAAAATCAATTAACTTTACTATATCTTTTTCTGAAACAAATGAAGCTCTTAAGCATTATAGAAATGAGTTGTATAAATTAAAAAATGAACTTGAAGATATTTTAGGAAAGGAATTAAATATTTGATTTTTTAACAAATTATAATTTATTGTCCAATTCCATATCATAATATACTTTTATAAATGTTTAAATCATAATTTTATTCAATCATTATTTAACAGTGTTCATTTATTACAAGTTCATTTAAATTTGTAGGGAGAGTTAAAAATGGTCCGAGTAAAATTAACTAAAAGAGAGTTAGAAGCCTATGCAGTTTATGGCGATGAAATTAGAGGAATGTTTCAGAATCCCCATAGAAGCATTGGTATTCATGTTGAAAAAAATGTAAATCTAATTCCAAATAAAATTGCTTTATATTATGAAGAAAAATCATGGACATGGCAAAATTTTAATGAGGAAAGTAATAAATATTCAAATTACTTTTTAGAAATGGGTTTAAAGAAAAGTGAAGTAGTAGCATTATTACTTGAGAATTCTCCAGAATACTTATTCGCTACAACTGGCATTAATAAAATCCAAGGTATTAGTGCATTAATTAATTTTCACCTAAAAAAAAAGCCCTTAATTCATTCAATTAATATGGTAAATCCAAAATTTTTAATTGTTGATGGAGATAGCTTACAATCTCTTAAAGATGTGGCTGCTCAACTTGATATCCCCGATGATCATATCTTAGTTATAAATAATTCAACAAAATTAAAACATGATTTTAAAGATTTACCAATAATTCTACAAAATATATCAACAAGAAATCCTGATACAACAAATAATTCCATTGTAGATGACATTGCTTTATATATTTATACATCCGGAACTACAGGTTTACCTAAAGCAGTAATCATGAAAAATTTTAAATTGCATCAAAATGGATGTTTTATTCCAATTGCTGGAGTTCAATTAATTCCTGAAGACATTATCTATATTCCCACTCCTCTATATCATTCTGTTGGTTTTTCAATATCTTGGTGTGCCGCAACTTTTTTAGGTGCAACAATAGTAGTTAGAAAAAATTTTTCAGCTTCAGAATTCTGGAAAGACATACAAAAATATAAAATTACTTATATGACATATGTGGGAGAAATTCCACGATATTTATTAAACCAACCAGTTTCTGAACTCGAAAAAAACCATACTTTAAAAAGAATTGCAGGATTGGGATTACGCAAGGAGATTTGGGATGATTTTAAAACTCGTTTTCAAATTGATCAAATTTTTGAATTTTATGCATCAACAGAAGGACATAAGGGATTTATGAACTTACATAATGTTCCTGGAATGGTAGGAAGACTTACAATGAAAGGATTTGAGTTAGCTAAATACAATACTGAAACAGGGGAATTTTATAAAGATGAGAAGGGATATTGTATTCAATGTGATATAGGAGATACAGGAATGGGATTGATGGTGATATCACCTGGAAGTGGATTTGAAGGGTATAAGGACCAGGAGAAAACTGAAAATAAAATACTGCAAAATGCATTCAAGAGAGGAGATAAATATTTCATAACAGGCGATATCTTTAAACTCCATGATGATTATTATATCTCATTTGCCGACCGACTTGGAGACACTTTCCGATGGAAGTCTGAAAATGTATCGACATTGGAAGTTGAAGATATTTTAAATTCTTATCCGGCAATTGAAAGGTCTGCTGTCTATGGTGTTTTAATTCCAAATACGGAAGGGAGGGCAGGTATGGCTGCAATCAATTTAAATCCTTCGATGAAATTTGATTTAAAAGATCTTTCTCATTTTGTTAATGAAGTTTTACCTTCATATGCGATTCCTGTATTCATTAGAATAAAAGAAGAAAAACTTGAAACAACAGGTACCTTTAAAATTAAAAAAGTTAAATTGCGTGATGATGCATATAATGTCAATATTATAAGTGATCCAATGTACATTTGGGCTCCAAGTAATAAGAAATATATTACATTAAATAAGGCAATTTATAAATCTATAATGGATGGTAATTTTGATAAAAGAAAAATGGAAAAAACAGAATTAATTTAATTATTTTAGTTTATATATTGATCGATTCATTTTTTATTTCATCTCAACCCATTTCTCAGAGACTAATAGTTCACAAGGTCTAAAGTATTCTTTACCCGTCAGTTCTACTAACTCATTTAAAATTTCAACCTGTTTAGCGGAATTATTTATATTAGCACCCATTGGGCCCGGCATGTTAAATCCCGCCATTAATGAATCATCGATTATTTTCCAGCTCGTAGTTATACCTTCTTCTAAAACTCTACAAGCCTCATTTACCATTATAGCAATCGGATACTTCAGTTTATAAATTCTTGCCTTTCCTGCACTTTTATTTGGCTCAGGTCGCCCTTTAGACCAATCATGAAATCCTTGGCCAGTTTTTGCGCCTAATTTACCTTCATTAAATAATTTGTTCACCACTTTTCCCGGAGTAAAATCAGGTGATAACGTTTTTGAATAATAAACCTGTCCATGATACATCGTATCAATTCCTGTAAAATCTGCTAATACTGTTATTGCCATGGGTCCCCCTCTTGCATCATTATCCAAAGCATCCCATGAAATTCCTTTTTCAGCACATAAATCAAATACGTAATTCTGATATATTTGCACTGGAGCTGTAATCCTGTTAACGATAAATCCAGGTCTGTCTTTTAAAACTTTTACTATGTATCTGTCACCTCTAAGACATGGTAATTGTTGGGAAAAATTCATACCAATTTCAATGCTTTTATCAGAACTATCTTCACTATATATTACTTCTATTAACCTCATTAAAGGTACTGGATTAAAAAAATGCAATCCTATGCACTTATCTGGACGCCCGGAAGCCTTCCCCATCTCAGTTATGCTCATTGTAGATGTATTTGAAGCAAGAATACAATGTTCGGGAGAATTCTCACCACATGTTTTAAATACATCTTTTTTCACATCCATATTTTCTACAACTGCCTCAACCATTATGTCTGCATCTTTCATTGCTGAAGCAATATCCGTGGATTTTTTACATCGTGCCATAATATTCGCAGCGGAGACACCTTCTCCCAAAGAGCCTTTAGCTTCTAATTTTTTCATTCCTTGTTCAATAAAACTTACACCCTTATCAACATATTCATCTTTAATATCTACCATAGTGACATTAAATCCTGCCATTAATGCAACTTGTCCTACACCATTACCCATCTGACCTGATCCAATTACTACTACATTTTTTATGTCAACCATTTTGATTTCTAACCTCATATTTATTATATTTTACTTTAGTAATTTAACCTAATATTAATGTATTACCAGATTAAATCATTTAAAAGATAAAATTATTTATGGAAATAAGTGATTAGTTATTAAAAAATTTTAATTTTAAGAAATATGTTTACGATAGTAAAATTATTTCACTTTTTTAACGATATTTACGTCAATTTGAAGATTTAATCCCATTTTTTCTAACTCATCACCACGATCTTCTAATAAATCTAAAAGAGTTTTAGAGCTCATTGTTAACTTTTCCGCCAAACGATCAATTTCTATACTATTAACTCGTTTGAAGAAATTAATAATGTTTTTAATGTCATCTTCAATATTTCTTTCTTCATTCTTGATTTGAATCTCTCTACGAACATCCTCGAAAATTATGCCATATTTTAACTTCAAAGTATCTGGGTTTGAAATTATCCATTCATTTATTATATTCCTTAAAATTTCAGATTTAGATTTTGACATTTCTTCAGCCATCCTGTTAATTATCGCATCATCAAATGGATCTAAACTCACTGTGATCCTTGGTAGATTTGAAGGTTTACTTGTAGATGGCATTTTTACATCAAAATCGACAAAATTAAATTATCCTTAAGAAGAATTAAATAATTCAAGTATTTAAATATTCTGCAATTATGATCAATCAATGCATCACTTACGATGCATTTATATATCCCCGATGATATATTAATATTATCAGTATATCACTTCAAAAAAAAAATCAAAAAATATTGAATTAAGGGTCGTGCATGTAAAATGATGGAATTAATTATACCTCAACAAGAAATATTAAATACAAAAGATCGCATTATAGATTTGATAAACGATGGAGTTGATTTTTTGAATGATTTTGAATTAAATCAAGAATTAATCATTGATACAATTTCTATCGTATATAAATATCTAAGAATTACAAAAAAAGTTCCACATAATTTGTATAAATTTTTTATTGCATCGTATTATATTGTATCTCGACATCCTTTATCATTTCCAGCACATGAATCTAAGAAAAAATTTTGTAACAAGTTTGGTCTTGAACAATCTTCATTAGAGTATACCGTTGAAAAACTAATTGGAACTCTTAAGATTAGAAAAATTCTTGATGACAAGAATTTTCCTTACTTCCTTGATCCTAAAAATGATTTAGGATTCAAGATTGCAAAAAATCTTGTGAAAACTAAAATTCAAAAAGCTCTCATGAATTTTTATTTATTCAACCAGCAATTTAATTCACAAATTTTTACTGAAGAATTAGTTTCGACCTTGGTCGTTGATATGAATCTATTTCCTCAAGAACTTTTACGTCAATATTATGATTTAATTTTCGAACTCGTTGAAAAAGTTCTTAAAGATCAACATTATGAAGAATATGTTAGGTTGCAAAATAAGTTTTTAATTTAATTTTTTCTTTTCTATCTCTGCTTTTTCCTTATTCTCATGCTAAAAATTAAAAAGTTATTCAGAATAAAGATTGATATCTTTAAGAATTGAATTTAATTTTGAAAATACACCCATGATGAGACTCAACTCTTTTTTAGACATCAGCGATCTTTCGAATATGTTTTTAAAAGCGAAATAAACATTTTTTTCACGATAAGATCTAATTTTTAGTTTTGATATTATTTCTTGGATGAATTTATAAATAATAAGGCGATCTTTTTTATCAGCAAGCAATATTGGTTTTTTACCACGCCCTACATTTAAAATATATATTTTTTTAAAGATTTCATATAAGATAATTGCTGATGCATGAGATAAGTTCATTGTAGGATATTCATTCCATGTAGGAATCCTGATTAAAATATCAGCAAGAGCAATTTCTTCATTTGTTAAGCCTCTCGATTCTTTTCCAAATAGTATTGCAATATTTAAATCATTTTTAGAAATCGGTATGGTCAAATCTTCTGGAAAAATAGTTAACCTAGGAACATTAGAATATTTCATTCCTTTTGCAGTAGAAGCGATAATTAAATCATAATTTTTCAAGTAATTAGTTAATTCAAAATAGTGATTTTCTTGCTTATCAACCTTGATGATATCTGCATTTAATAAAATATCTTTCCCATGCATTGCAAATCCTTGTGTTTCATGATTTTTAATATTCTCAATTTGCTCGATGGGATTAAAGATTACAAGTTTTTTGAAATTAAAGTTTTTCATTACTCTTGCAATTGATCCAATATTTCCAGCGCTTTCTGGTTGAACTAAAATTATGGTAAATGAAAGATTTTTATAATTATTACTAAGATGTGTTTCTTGAAAAGATTCTTTTGCTCTAAAAATTCTTTTTTTATTCAATTTACTCACATTTTTATTATTAAAGTAATTTATAAATTAAATAGAATAAATTTTTATTACCATTGATGTATTGTATATTAAAATAGCCGTAAACATATATTATCTTCAATGTAAAAATTTAATTTGTTATTAATATTTAAAAAAACCATCATATTGTAAAAAATAATATAATTAAAAGAATAT
>JBHLME010000128.1:0-12710 GCA_048938445.1 Promethearchaeota archaeon
ATTATATCATAATACAATAATAGGTGATAAATATATTAGTATCATAGTAATATTTTTATTTAATTATTAAAATTGATCATCAGATGTAATAATTAAACAATTATTGACATAAGAATAATTATCAAAATATTACTAAAACTTAATATAAAAATGACAAAAACTACAATATTATTTTTAAAAAGTCTTTCACCAATTTTATATTCCACAGAAAATTTTGCACTTAAAATAAGAGATGATCCTAAGTATGATAATAACCCATTAATTAACAAAAAAGCTATTGATGAGGCATTTAAACAATATGAGGACCAATTAAATCCATCAAATCGGACTTATATTGGAAATATAAGAGATTACAATATAAATGTAGAGGGTTATTTTCTAGCTGCTCATCTTCCAGAGATTCCATCCATAGTAATCAATAGAACATGTACTGTAGAACTTTTGCACGAATTATTGGAAAAATATGATGACATTACGCATATTGCGCTTACGGTATATGCAATGGGAATGGAAAATTCTTTAGAGGTAATTAAAACAATTAAAAAAGATTATACACACATAGAGTTATTAGTAGGAGGGGTAGGAACTCTATATCCACACATTCAAGAACTAATACCCCAAAAAGATCTCTGTGTGGGAGAAGGAGTAAATTGGCTTCGAAAGAGATTTAATTTACCACAATTATCGAGAAATGATTTTATCATCCCTGAAATCATTAAAAATTTAATTGGTTTTCCAATTCCAATAAAAGCAGCATATATGATTACGCAATTAGGATGCCCAAATTCATGTGATTTTTGTATAACACACATCTTCTATAAATATTGTCCTTTTTCTAATCCAAATAAAATCATACATTTTATTGATAACCTGTATAATAATACATCGAAGGATATCTTTATATACATTTGTGATCCGAATGCATTCTATCCAGAAGGAACCTGGCGAAAAGTATTCGATTATTTTATCAATAATCACAAAAAATATGAGCGGAATATCTTTATTTTATGTTTGGCTTCTTTACACCATTTAAGTAAATTTAATCTTAAAAAAATACAAGATTCTCCATTAAAGTTATTGTTTGTTAACTTTGGAATAGAATCTGATATTTATTCATATTCTAAGAACATTGGTAATCCTAAAGGAATGGTTAAACTCTTAAATGAACTCAATATTATCACTTACCACACTTTTATTATTGGTTTTCCATTTCATACTCCAGATGGAATAAAGCGAGAAGTCTCATTAAACCTAAAGTACGATTCTGACAGGTTTTTTTTAAATTCCTACAAGCCAATCCCCAATACCATCCTATATAATCAATTAAAAGCAGAAGAAAGACTTTTAATTAAAGATTTACCTCCCGAATTTATATTTACTTATGAGTATATGCCTTTTAGACATCGTTATCTCGGATTTGGTTTTGACATACTCAAGTATTGCTTTTATACTTACTGCGAAACAGAAAAAAAGGAAATTGATAATACCGGTAAATATACAGAAAAAATTCTAAATCTATTTGAACATACTAATTCAAATAAATTAAAAAGAATTGCATCTGCTTTTATGAATGTGAGTAATGCGAATTTCTTAACTTTTAAAGAAAGAATGCCAGAAGATCTAATCGAAAAATATCAATACCAGACTAATTTAAATATAGAAAAATTTAAGAAATTAAAAATCAAGAAGAAATATTATTAGAGATAATTCTTTCTTACTTTAAAATTAAACGTAAAAGTAGAAATTATATCTCAATACAATTAAAAAAAGAAGGAATATCTTATAGTTTTAGTCTAATAATTCGAATTTTTTAACCCTATATGATTTTGCATATTGTTTTTTCCCACATGCACTGCATTCTAATATTGGCTGAGATCTCTTGTTTAATTTTGCGTTTTTATGGAAAATTTCTTTAGGAAATGAACCATATCCTTTTTTCTTCCTTTCCACACGCCGCCTTCCCTGATTTAGCATCCTTTCTTTCCCTTTTTTATAAAGAGTAACCGTGTGTTGATTATGAGCCCGACAATAAGGGCAGTATCGATTGACTGTTCGTGGGTATTTCATATTTCTTGACCTAAAATCTTATTTTATACTTGATATAATTAACACTAAATTTTAAGTTTTATTCTTTTTAGCAGTCTAAACGCTCTATCTTATTATTTAACTTCAGGCTAAAAAAAAGAAAAAAAAATTATTTATTAAAGTGTCATTTCGATAGTATCCAGAAAAATTTGTAGAACCTCTTGAAATGCCAAAGCCTCTTGAAGATTACCTTCTACAGAGATATCACCTGCCATATAGGCTGAAACAGCATCACCTGATTGTATCATATCCATACCAATATCCATGGGCATTTCGATCGTTACTGATGCATCTTCAACAGCTCCTTCGCTCCAGTTCATTTTTCCATCAGTAATCTCGATGAGGAAACTTTCGATATCCCTAACTTTAAGTTGAATTCTCATCTCTTGATCTTCAATTTCTTCGAGTGCTTCAGAATTATTATTTACAAAAGCAGTTAAAATTTTTAAGAAACTAACCATTATAGAAGGATCGTCTGGTTTGATGATTCCCTTATAGACCTCCAATAACATTTTAAGTTCGCTTGGTTCGAGAATTAATTCTCTTTTGTCAACATCTATTATTTTTAATTCTGTATATGATAATTCCAATAATTCTTGGTATTGAACCATTGTCAAAAGGTCTCCATCAACTTCTATTTCTCCCCTAAAATAAGCAATGATTGGATCTTTAATTCCTAGGAGGATTTGTGCTATTGTAGTTAGATCTGTTGTCAAGATTACATCAGCATCATCTAATTTTCCTTGTTTGTATTCCGCAGATCCTCTTGAAATGATAAATGTATTAGCCCCTATCCCTTCTAAATTAATTACAAGTTTAAAATCTAAATCCTTGATCATCTCTTGAATCTTTTTATTAAGATTAAAAAATTGAATAATGATATCATAAGTTAAGGGAATATCCTCTAATGTGGCAAATTCCGCTCCTTTATCTCTAATTTCTAATAATCTTTTTATTTTTTCTGATTGCTGCAATTGTTCCATTTCATACTCCACCCTTTAATTTTTATTTATTTTCTAATTAAAATGAATTTTAACTCATTGGATAATCAGAATAATTATATTATAATTGGATCTATATGGTATATAAATATTTATCCCGAGTTAAATTTTACAAAACAAAACTCTCTTTTTAAATTAGACACTGCCATTGTCTTTATTTTGTCGGTTTAAACGATTAATATATTTTTCTTTTTTAATAATTATTTGCTTCATTAACATTTTGTCTAAAATAACTATGTTTTAATAAAAAATAATTTAAACAAGTTATTCATAGTAATTAGTAAAAATCATATCAGATAGGGAAAGTAAATGTTCAAGGAGAAATTTAGCAATGGGATAATTAGTGCTAAACAATTCCATAGAGAAGATATAGAATATCTCCTTAAAAAAGGAAAAGAAATGATTACCATTAAAAACTCAACCATATTAAACGGGAAGATCCTGGCTACTTTATTTTTTGAACCCTCTACTCGAACGCGTCTCAGTTTTGAATCCGCCATGTATCGTTTAGGAGGAAACGTGATTGGTTTCCATTCAGCAGATGTATCCTCTTTTAAGAAAGGGGAAAGCATCGCAGATACGATTAGAACGGTTCAAAATTATTGTGATTGCATTGTCATGAGGAATCCTTTAGAAGGTGCTGCTAAACTAGCTTCTAGATTTGCGGATATTCCTATCATTAATGCGGGTTCTGGAAGTGGTGAACATCCTACCCAAGCTTTACTTGATCTCTTGACTATAAAAGAGGAATGTGGAACAATAGATGGATTAAACATTGGAATTGTTGGAGATTTAAAATATGGAAGAACTGTCCATTCCCTTTCTATTCTACTCTCTAACTTTGAAGTAAATTTATACTTCATTAGTCCGAAAGAATTAGCGTTGAGAAATAGATATATTGCTTATCTACAAGAACGTCAGATAAAATATAAAGAAATAACACAATATAGAAATATTCTTGAAGTCTTGGACGTTCTTTACATGACTCGAATCCAAAAAGAACGTTTTATTGACCAAGAAGAATATGAAAAGGTAAAAAACGCTTATGTATTCAATGAAAATGATCTAGAAAACACAAAAGATAATTTTCGATTGATGCATCCTTTACCTAGAATCACAGAAATAAATCCCGACGTGGATAAATACCCTGATAAAGCTATTTATTTCAAACAGACAGGTTATGGTTTAGCTTTAAGGAAAGCAATTCTGGCAGAATTAATTACAGATTAATTTAACGCTTATTAAATTAAGTTTGAATAATATTTATTGAAAATGCATGCAGTTTAGACTGGATTAACATGTCTATATATTCCTGCAATGATCCATCATTAGAATTAAAATTATATGTGAACTTAACGCCTCCTTTAATAATTTTTTCAAACTTTTTAAAAATGTCAATTTTTTCATTTAAAGGTAAAGCCGAATCGTTTCTTATAATTTTTGCTGAATAGCAACTGAAAGCGCTGTTGTTATATTTTTTTTCTCCATTCATAGAATCAAAAAAATGATTATCATCATTTGGTTGACTTAAAACAAAATTCTTACCCCCATTTTCATTTTTTTCCTCGATTAACTTTCTCATTAAAGCTATTATTTCGAGCGCAAACATTTCGCTTTTTTCTATTCTATCAAGTTCTATACCACAATGATATTTAATTGCATCGTTTAAGCCAAAAAAACTAATTGATTTTATTGAATCGCGTGCCCAATTCTTAAAGTTGCTTCTGAACATTTGAGAATATAACTGACGCCAACTTCCAAGAGAATTTAACTTTTTCATTACCAAGGATTCTTTATAGGTAAATAATTTAAATACTGAATGTATTTTTTCTTGTAATAATTCATAAAATAAATCATCTTGTTGATTTGCCTTTACCGCAACATGCTTTAAATTAATTAAGATTTTATCTAAAATTATTTTGTTTTCACATGTACAATTCTCACCTTCATCTTTAACCTTAACAACTGATGAATTTATGAGATTAGAAGGAACTTGGTTATAGAATATTGATTTGTTTGTCATTAATGAAGGAGGGAGTTTAAAACTCGATGATTCTAAATTTACGTAATCAAACAAAATTAAAGGTTTAAACTTGCTATCATGATGATTTGACTTGAAGTAGAATTGATTCAAAAAGAAATTATCGATTCTATACTGTGTATCTATCTCATTAATTAAATTATCATAAACAAAATCTAAAGATAAATGAGAATTAAAATCTCCATAATTTGCACTATGTTTTGAAAGTAGGGATTGAAATATTTCAAAATAAGGTTTTAATTTTTCATTTTCTATACCTTCAAAAGAAGTTAGAAAATTTTTATTAAATTCTCCTAATAATAAGTCTCCTGATAGATAAGGATAAAAAAGAGATATTTCATCAATGAAACTTAAAATTAATTTTATTATATCTCGGGATTTCTTATTTTTTTTTTTTATTTCGTTATTATTTGAATATATTGAATTCATAATCGACTTAGTATCAACATAAAAACCCAATGGTCTTAAACTCCAATAATTCAAATTCAATAAAGCAATCTCACCTGAAATATATAAATCTGAAAGTTCTTTAGGTAATAGATTTAATAATAAAAATTGTTCTGATACATCTGAACCTAATTTCTTAATAAAATTTTCAGGTATGATATGATCGTCCGGAGAATTAAATAATTTATTTACTTCATAAGGAGGAGTCCCTAAACGTGTTAATTTATGCCTTACCTCTTCTAATCCATTTTCTAATAAAACACCATTTATGTATTCGCGCATCAACGGAGCTGTTAAATAATTGATATCAGATTTAAAAAGCCGGTTTTTTACTTCGTTTGCAATTTTTTTAGCTAAAAATTCCTCCATTTCACCTTCTTTTATCAAATATTCTTCTATTTTTTGCACGTTAAAAGGTTCTTTTGAGTATTTAGAAGTCCTTATCATGATGGTTTTATTTTGATCGTTAATCACTTGTTCCATTGAAAGAATATTTTTCATTATTTTCTTGCCGATATTCGTTAATAAGTATCCTTCTGGAGTTGATGTTATCAAATCAATTTTTTTTAACGAGTTCAAATGAAATGAAAAATTAGTATTATTAGTATTATTCTTTAGAATTTCTTTCTGAAGGATAGAAAATGGTAATGCAGTTTGAGAAATATATAAAACTTTTAAAATGTCTATTCTAATCTTTTTACCAAGTGTCTTTAATTGTTTTTCGAGGATGTCTGATATTTTGTCGGAACTCATTATTTAACGCGAATAATTACTTCGATCACTATAAAAAATAATAACCAGTTCACTTATTTAAAATTGATTACAAAAGTCGAACTTAGATAATATTGAGGTGATAATTTCAACTTTTTTAAATAAAAATTAATAATATACTTCTATAATAAAGAATTGGATAATAAAGTAAATTTTATTAGATAATATAAATAAGAGTGATTTTCAATCAAGATTTTTTAGATCATCTTGCAGAAACAGCAATTCTTTCTATTTCATCTTTTCTTTTTATAGCACGAGAATCTTGGCTATTTTTCGCTGCTAAAATTAACTCTTGAGCAATATTTTCTTCAAATTGTCTCACATTACCATGAGAACGTGTTCCAATTGCTTGTACTATATATTTGATTGCTAAATCTACTCTTCGTTGTGGTGCAACATCAACTGCTGAAGCATAAGAAATTCCTCCCATGGCAATTTTAGTTGTTTCTTCTCTTGGAGCCGTATTCACTATGGCATCAACCAATACTTGTAGTGGATTTTCACCCGTATTCAGATTTATTAAAATAAAAGCACTTTTAATACAATTTATCAATTTACTCTTCTTTCCAGAGTTATAAGAACTTTTATGGCCTTTAATTTTTCCTTGAATAAACCCTGGTGCTAATAAGCGATTTACAAATCGTTCAACGATAGAAATATTAGATTTCCAGAACCTTTTATGTTCATGTCTTCCACAACTATGAGGTATGATTATAGGTTTTAAATTAATGTAATTTTCTAAGGTAAAATCTTTAATTTCTATATCATCAAAATTCCAAGTATTGAAAAGTTGTATCCCTGATTGTTTTGAACTTTTACTCATTGTTTTTACCTCATTGGTTTCTCTTTCTTTCCATAAATTAATGCTTCTAAGGAAACTCCATTGACTTTCACTACTTTCCATCTCACTCCGGGTAGATCACCTATTGCTCTTCCTTTTGCACCACCGATACCTTCAACAATAACTCGATCATGCTCATCAATAAAATTTAGTGCACCATCACCGGGAAGAAATGCAGTTATTGCCTTTCCATTCTTTTTCAATTGAACTCGCACGCACTTTCGAATTGCCGAATTAGGTTGCTTACTCTCACGACCAACTTTTTGAAGAACAATTCCGAGAGCTTGAGGTGCTCCCTCGAGTGGATCTGCTTTCTTTTTAAGTTTTAATTTTGTACGCTTGTATTGTGTTTTGCTCCATCTGAATTTCTTTCTATTTTTTCGGAGTTGTCTTGCTGCGTATAATCCTTTAGGCTTTCCCATGTTTTATATACCAAAATTCATAAAGTAATAGATAAGGTAGTATATTATAAAACTTAAAATTTTTGAATTTTTTCAATATAATATCTTTTTTTTCCTATTCAGTAATAACAATAAAAATCAATTAAAAAACTAAAAAACCAATAAATTTTCTAAACAGTATTATGGGTATTAATAATAACGTTATCTACATCATAATGTCGAACAACAAGAGTTTTAATCTTTCGAATCATGCTTCCATCTTTTCCAATTGCTTTCCCTCTATCTTGCGGTCGGACAGAGATGATAACCGTCTTTTTTTGGTTTTTATTTTCTTTAATCTCGATATTTTGAACTTTAATTGAATTTTTTGCCGTGTTTAAAATGAATTGAATGAAAGTTTGTAAATTATTAGAAAATGGGATCACATCAATCTTTTTTTGTAGTTTTGCCGTTAAATCTTTTACGTGTTCTCCTGCTTTGCCGATGGCTTTTCCAATATCTTCTTTTTTTACCAAAAAGATAATAATCTCGTTTTTTTGTTGATCTTTATACTCTGGTGTTTCAAAAACTAAACAGTCTTTAATAATAGCTCCAGAGATATTATTAAATAATGAGATGAGTTCCATTGATTGCCTATCGATTTTGATATTTTTCTTTAACATGTTAAAAAATTGCTCTAATGCTAATTGCTTTTAGATCTTAAGGTTAATAAATCTGAATCACCAGCATCTATAACTCCAATCACAGAGATCCAATAAGGTTTTGCACAAGCTAATCCTAGATCATGTGATGACCCCTTGTATTTATGAAAAAAGAGCTTAGTACCCATTAAAGATTTGTAATAATTTAATTGATCTTCAAATTCTCTGGGACAATTATTTGCTATAATTAACATCTTGAAGGTATCTTTTCTTAAATCTTTTAAGACCTGATTCTTACCGTAGACAATTTTTCCTGTTTTATATGCGACTTTAATATTCGTATCAATATCAAATTCTTTTACTTTTTTCCTTGACAAATCGATTGATTCTCCAATATCTTTCTTCTTATTCCGTGCCATTTTCTTCAAGACTTTTTATGTGAATTATTATGAATCAGTAATAAAAAAAATACTTTATCGTTTTAATTTTTTATGCTTATTATATTATTTTATATCATTCTTTATTAATGGTGTCATTAAATTTATAGAGAAATATAATTAAATGTTATTCATTCTTTTCTTGTAAAATACGTAAGTTCTCGTCCAGATCGAACATCACATTGACGGAACCCGTACCAATTTTCGCTACCTGTCCTATAATGACGTTCTCAGGTATTCCTAATAATTTTTCTTCTTCTCCATAAAGACCTGCATCAAGTAATTGATTAACTGTCACTTCAAACGCGGCTCTTGCAAACACGCTTGATTTTGAGCCTGAAATACCGTGTCGCCCTATTGATTGAATCGTTCCGGAGTGACACATTAAATCTGCTAATATTAATAAGTGTCTAAGGTCAACATCTAGCCCCTGTTGTTCAAGTACTTTTTGGGCTTCAACAATGATCATTGTTCGCGCAGCTTCAATTCCATATAATTTTTCAATTTCGTGAATGTGGTTTGAGACAGACCTAGTTGTATCAACACCTTCAATTTGTATGACTCCTTGCATATTAGTTCCTTCAGTCTTAATGACCCATTCTTTATTATCTTCAGATGGAGTCAATAAACCTCGCTTGACACCTCTAATTCCCTTTACCACTTTTTTAAGAATTTTTTCTCTTAATTTTTGTAAACTTTGAAGATCTTCTATACCAGGATCAATAATAATCGCATTACCTTCTCTTTTAATCGAACCTTTTTTCTTATACCTCTTTAAAATCTCGGGAATCTCATCGATCTCTATTCCTTTTCTTTCGCAAATTTCAGGAATAAGATTAATTATTATATTCCAGTTAACAAAATCTAAATCCACATCATGAGTAATTTGCTCGATTCTAATTTGTTCGATACGATTATGAACCTTAATTGCTTCTTCTTCTTTTTCTTTATATCCTTTTTCTAAATAAATTTCCATCATCGGAGTGCTTGGAAATCGTCTTGCATCAACAATTTCAATCAAACGTGGTAGACCTTGTGTAACTGAAAACTCTTCTACACCCGCGTAGTGGAAAGTACGTAGAGTCATTTGTGTTCCGGGCTCCCCTATAGATTGAGCAGCAATAGTTCCACATGGTTCACCAGGTTCTTCTATTGCATTATTAAAGTTAATATATATTTTATTAAGAAAGTATTCTAATTGCTCTTCTTCTAAATCTACACCTTTTACCTTTTCCCTAATACTTTCAATTAAATCTTCTGGAATTCCATCTTCTTGAAGCTCTTTTAAAGCTTCTTCTAACATTTTTGGAGTTACTTTTACCATTTTTTTTGACCTCTACAATTATTTAAAACAATTATGATTTGCTTTCTTTCCAATCAAGATATGCTTTGGTTTCTTTTCCGCGCCATATCGCATTTTTTCCTGTCTCTTCAGCATATTGCTGTTGTAGTGCTTCTTCATCTAAGTCTGATTTTTCTGCTTTACTCTCAGATTCTTCTTTTTTTGTAGTTTTAGGTTTTGCTTTTGTAGTTGATGTTTTTTTTGGTGTTTCCTTTTTCTTTTCTCCTTCTTTTTTAATTTCATCTCGAATTGATGTTACATCTAAAGCTTTAGCTTTAAGGAGGAGAACATCCAAATTTACAGCACGACCATGATCAGTGTGCATAACATCAATTCCATCATCACCAAATTTGAATTGAATAATATTCTTGTCAGAATTCCGAACAGTTCCATCATTTTCAATAACCATATCTTGGAGTGCATTGACAAGTCTGCGTTGCATGTACCCGCTCGTGGATGTTCTTACTGCCGTATCTACTAATCCTTCACGACCACCCATAGCATGAAAGAAAAATTCTTCTGGTTTTAGACCATTTCTATAGGATGATTCTACAAAACCTCTCGCTTTTGGAGTGAGATCATTCACTTTAAAATGAGGGAGTGTTCTAAGACTGTATCCTCTGTTTATCCTTTCACCTCTAATAGCTTGCTGCCCAACTACAGCGGACATTTGACCTAGATTTAAAATATTCCCTCTAGCACCTGATTTTGTCATAATAACTGAGTGAGCTTCATCTCCAATGAAAAATGCTGCAGTTTCTTCTGCTTCCTTTCTTGCTTCAGCTAAAAGTTGTCTCAATCTTAATTCAAGAGTCTCCCTCATGGATCTGCCTGGAGCTCTTTTTAATATTTCAGTGTCATTTTCATAAAATGCGGTTATAAATTTATCCGCTTCCACATTTGCTTTATGTAAAATATTTTTAATTGCCTCATATGCTTCGCCCTTAACGTACACCTCATCTAATCCCATAGTAATTCCATTTTGACGAATGACATGAAGTAACATCTTAGTTGCATTATCTAAAAATTCTCTCCCTCGAGCATTTCCATGGTCTTTAATTATTCTTTGTAAAATGCTATTTGATTGCATTGCTCCAAAGGAATTTTCATCAATCGTTCCAGTGATTAGTTCACCATTTACGATGTTAACATAAGCATCAGATTCACATGCTAGTTCCTTACATTCTTCACCTTCCTTTAAATAACATTTTTTACAGAATTTTGACCGGACTCTAATATTTAAATCATCAGGGAATAAGGTGCTAAAAATTTGTTTGCCGGAATATAACGGTTCACCATCATTTTTTACAGGTTTGAGGTTTTCCAATTTGAAATCTGGATTGGATTCAAAAACGCCCCCCATATATAATAACTTCAAGGCATCTTTTTTAGTATATAGTGAATCCTTACTTGTAAATTGAAAAACGCTAGAAATGAAATCTTGAATTCCTCCCAATATAGGTCCACCAAAACGAGGAGATAGAATATGTTCTTGTACTTTTAACAATAATTCCGCTTCCGTGCGTGCTTCTTCGCTTTGTGGTACGTGTAGATTCATTTCATCCCCATCAAAGTCTGCATTATAAGGGGGACAGACCGTTAAATTTAGTCGAAATGTCCGACCATCCATAATTTTTACCTCATGGGCCATTATGGACATTCTGTGGAGTGAAGGTTGCCTATTGAATAGGACCAAATCCCCATTACTTAAATGACGTTCTACTGTAAAACCTGGGCTTATCATATCAGCAATTAATTTTCGATTCTTGACATAACGTAAATCAATTCTCCTTCGATCATTTCGAATAATATAATTAGCTCCGGGATGAATATTTGGTCCATTAATGACCAATTGTTTCATTTCTTCGATATTCCAATCGTTTACATTAGTAGGAATTGTTAAAATTTTAGCGATTTCGATTGGAACTCCAACTTCATTAATTGAAATATAAGGATTTGGTGAAATTACACTTCTAGCTGAAAAATCAACTCTTTTTCCACTTAAATTACTTCTAAATCTTCCCTCTTTTCCTTTAAGTCTTTGAGTTAAAGTTCTTAGAGCTCTACCAGAACGATGCCTGGCAGGAGGTATTCCTGATACTTGATTATCAAAATAGGTAGTTATATGATATTGTAATAATTCCCATAAATCTTCAACAATCAAGTGTGGAGCTCCTGCATCAATATTTTCTCGTAATCTTTGGTTTATACGAATTACATCTACTAACTTATGGGTTAAATCATCTTCAGAACGAATGCCACTATCTAACGTAATTGAAGGTCGCGCGCACACAGGAGGTATTGGTAATACTGTGAAAATTACCCATTCCAATCTTGCATTTTCAGGTTGAATATTTAAAAATCTCAAATCAGAATCAGTCATTTTCTTCAACCTTTCAATAATTTCTATTGGCGTGATTCTTCGTGAACCCCTTCCCTCTTCTTCTTCATAAAATGTAGTTGGTTTTTCAATCACGATCTTTTTCTTAGTGGCCCCGCAGTAAGGACAAGTTTTATTTTTTCGAGCTTTCTTAAAAATTAGTTTTGTAGCATCTTCATCAGTTTCAAAACTCGTAATCTTTTGCTTTTTCTGTTCTTCTCTGTATTGTTCTTTTTCTTCATCAGTAAGCATCAATCTAGAACATTCTGGACATATAGATCTTAAAACTTTTAAAACTTTTTTTGCATATCCAACATGTATTA
>JBHLME010000245.1:0-3154 GCA_048938445.1 Promethearchaeota archaeon
TTACATTTTTTATAATAATGGGACTTTCTTCAGAATCATCGTGTCTAATTTTCTTTATGATTTTAAAGGCATCATCAGAATCACCTGATAAGTCGAATGATTCATCGCAAGCTTGACAATATAATTTTCCTCCTTTTGGAATGAGAATATTGTCGCATTTATCGCAAAACTTCATTACCCATCACTTCCGTTCTTTTTGTGTACAAATTTACTTGTTTTTCGAATTCAGCTATTTAAATTTTATGGTTTGAGCTAATATTAATTGAATCAAACCATTTTTACTAAAATAAATTTAGATATTTAAATTTAATCATTCTGACCGATATATTTCCTCTTGCTACATAAAAACTTTTCGGTATTATTAAAAACTGTATTGTTTATTATTAATTTTATAGACGTTTGATATGATTATTCCTTATAAAATATTATTAAAGGCATGATAAGTCCTTAAAATTTTAGATAGATGAGTTTCTAATATTTAAAACAACTAATTGAATATTTTAATAAAAAAAAAAAAATTAAAAATTAAGGAATTTGTTCAATTTCGGTTCCACAGAATTTACAGAATTTATCATCCAAGGATAATTTGCTCCCACATAACGTGCATTTCTTAGAATTTGCGGAAGTTACGACTTCTGTAGTTTTTATTTGTCTTCCACTTAATTTTCCTCCACAATACACGCAATAATGGGCTCCACTGGTATTTTCTGAATTACATCTGGGGCATTTCTGTTTACTTTCAATTGTTTTGGAAATTACCTTTTTTGTGGTACTTGGGGTGCTTTCCACTTTTTCTTTGGTTTTTGATGCTTCTGAAGATGGTTTTAATTTTTTTTGAGAATTCCTGGCAATTACTGCGGCTATGATAATTATAATTATTACAATTAATATTACTATCAATATCGGAGCAATACTTACCCATCTTTCATTAGCGGTTACCCCCGTCTCATAGGTGACATCAAATGTGAATAATGTTGATTCTTCTGGTGAATAGAGTGGATCAAAATAAATAAAAAAATACCATACATCTGTAAAGGGAACAATAAATTCACCGAAAAAATCCATTTTGTTTTCTTCATAATAAGTTGCTTTAGTTAAATCATATACATTCGCTGCAAAAAATTCAATTGAAAGATTTACTTGTTGAGAACTATAAGGATTTGCATCGTTATACCATATTAAATAATAGTCTTTTGCTTCAGTGATAATTAAAGAATCATCTATTTGCGTAGCATCATTATTGAACGCATAACTTTCAGGGTTTAAACCTTGGTCCCATTCAAATGCACTAGATCCATCAAATATATAAAAATCAATACCACCTGCTGATGCATTAAAATTGTAATTTATAATTGATCCTGGTCTGAGAAAAATTTGATAATATTCATAATATCCTGGATTGATCTGTAAATTTGTTTCACTATAATTACCAGATTTTGTTGTTGTAGGTAGCGAAGTAAAAGGTTGATTCCAAATCGCAAAACTTACTGGACTTGAAAATGATTGAACATTATAGGATATTTTATGATCTGCTTTAATATATTCCGATTCAAAATGAAATACATCAAAATATAAAGTATCGGTATCTTGGTAATAATTAACATTACCATATATGTCTGCACTGCTAAAAGGATACCAGATCGCAACTCCTACTGCGGGAAGAATTACTAGTGCTAAAATGATTGCAAATGCGAATCCTCCACCAATATAAGCGGGGGAATAATACCACGGACGGTACCAATATCCTGTCCAGTAAGGAGAATACCACCATCTTCGATACCATGGATAATGCCAATATCGATAATAACTTCGACGTGGACCATAATATCTATGTGTGTAAGGGCCTCTTCTAGCTCCACTTACTGTCCTTCTAGCACCCGTTCTCCCAAATGGAACGCCTCCTGGTCTATAACCTCCTCCTGACCAGCCTCGCCCGCTAAATCCACCGCCTCTAAATCCCCCACCTCTAAATCCACCACCAAATCCACCACCAAATCCTCCACCTCTAAAACCTCCGCCTCTTGGCATTAATCACTCACCTCTCTCTGGTTTACACAAAACTAGTCCTTCTTTGGAACGAAAAACATAATCTCGAGAGATTGCCAAGATAAATAAAAGCATGGAAAAGATTGACATAAATAATCCTACAATATCAATTATTGGTGAAACTGAACTTATTGATGGAGATAATGCTGTCCCATATAAGAACCATTGAATGATCATCAGGATAATAGGTACTATAGGAAGGATTGACTTGACGATTCTTGGATTTCGGATACCTCTCATGTCCGAAAATCCTGAGTATATCAATGAAAATAATGCAATTAATGCAAAAATGAGGTTTAAAATGCTTAAAACCAATATCACAATCCAAATAACACCCCTTTCTGATGCTATACTTGCTAATGTTATTAATAAATCTGCACCACTGGCATTAAAGAATGAAAATGAGTAACTTCCTCCAGTTAATCCCACGGTCCCTAAAAAATTGATCATATCTGCTTCACTTAAAAAAAAGAAACCATATACTCCCGCGATTGGTAAGAGTATCCCGAAGACAAAAGCTAATATAGCACAAATGCTAGAAAACCAAAATTCTACAACTTTTGAACTTGAAACAGGTATTAAACCTATTTGATCGGGGCTTTCTTCTGGAATATAACTCCAACAATCAAAAATGGAGCAAACACCAACGAGTTTGTCATTTTCAACTACAGGAACGATACTGACTTTCAAATCACGCATTCTTTTAAATGCTTCTGCAACTAGAGTATCTGTATTAACTGGAGTAATGATATACATTTTTGAGTTAACTGTAGTAGTTTTTGGATTTTCTCCTAATGCAACGACATTTTGAACAATATCAAAATCATCAATAACTCCAAGCACCTTATTTGACTCTTTTTCAACTACAACCAAATCAGGAATACTTATTTCTTTCATTTTTTTTGCGGCTTCTTCAATCGTGGAATTAGAATATATTGTTCCGTATTCGTCATCGATTACTAAATCGCTTACACGATATTCATTTTTAGAAATATTCATTTAAAACACGATATAGGTTTTTTAAAATTTGTAATTAGATCTAAAAGTAATATATGTATAAAAAAATTTAAATTGATATTTAAAAGAATGTGGTAAATTTTTGAAATAA
>JBHLME010000129.1:0-12660 GCA_048938445.1 Promethearchaeota archaeon
CAATACGCACAATATCCCTTTCTTCTATGATAAGAATGCCTTCCGCATCTTCTACAAGTTTTATGCGTTGCAGCTTTATTTTTCTTACCTTTACTTGGTGTTCCCTTTCCCATTTACACAATCCCCTCTATTAAAAATCCTCAAATTCTTCTCGATGCATTAATTTATCATGATCTGTATCATCTTCATCATCAACTATATGTGATAGTATAATTTTTTCCCGGTTCATTCCAACAAAAATTATACTTGCCCCTCTTATCATGACAGTTCCTAAATGCTTACTTCGTTTTCCGCCTCTACCAAAATATATCTCTTGAGCATTTTCAACTATGAGATTCATATAATTATCAAATCGCACCAATTTACCCGTGAGATATGTATTCCATATCTTTAACTTGATGTGCACCTCATCTTGT
Source organism: Promethearchaeota archaeon (assembly GCA_048938445.1). Classification (GTDB taxonomy): domain Archaea; phylum Asgardarchaeota; class Lokiarchaeia; order Sigyniarchaeales; family SOKP01; genus FT1-020. Next base: position 417 of record JBHLME010000129.1, read on the forward strand.
AAAATTGCTTTAGAAAGTGTTCTTGATATTGCTGGTTTAGTTTGTTGAGACATGAAAACAATCAATAATTATATCTATAATTATGAAGTCTAAGCATTCAAAATTTAAATATTTTTTTAAATTCTTGACCATTTTAGTACTCAAGTTATTCTCCTTTTAATAGATTTTATAATTTAGGCAGTAAAACATGAATAAAATTGGAATAATAGATTCTGGGGTTTGTGCTCCCGAAGAAATAATCTTGGCTGCGGGATTAATACCCGTGAGATTGTTGGGGGATCCTACAATTAATGTTACCAAAGCAAATGAACATATTCCTCCCAATCATTGTGTGTGGGCAAAAAATCTACTAGAGCAAGCAATCAAGGGATTAGAAAGTGGTATTATAGGTATCATATCAATTCATGGATGTGATTGTACTAATCGAGAATTTGATATTTGGCTAGAGCAGATTAATCTCGATTTCATGTATTTTTCAAATGTTCCTTTAAAACGAGACGATATTGCTTTAAAATTCTTTGTTAATGAAATCAAGGAATTAATTACCCAACTAGAAGAAAAATTTAATATTAAAATAACAGAAGAAAATCTCCGTGATGCAATTAAATTAACTAATAAAATCCGTGCTTTATTGAGAGAAATTTCTGAATTTCGAAAATCAATGAATATTAAGGGTTCTGAATTTCATGAATTAGTAAAAATGGTTCAACAGCAGGATAAAAATGAAGTCATAAGAGTATTAGAAGATAAACTTCAACAATTAAAAAATAAAGAACCATCTTTAGAAAAGAAAAAAAAAATTTTGCTTACTGGGTCTGTAATTGATGATACAGAATTCTTCAAGTTTTTAGAAAATTTAGGTTTTCAAGTAGTCATTGATGATCTATGCATAGGATCTAGATATTTTGTGAACTCGATTGATGAATCAATGAAACCGATTAAAGCTATCGCTAATTATCACTTGAAAAAACCAATATATAGTACAAAGATTCCTTCTTTAGAGAGATTTAGTACATTAAAAGAACTCGCTGAAAAATACAATGTTGATGGAGTAATTAACATAGCTCAGAAATTTTGCGAGCCAATTTTATATGACCATCCATTCATGAACAAAAAATTCAAGGAGATAGGATTGCCATATTTATTTGTAGAATTAGATTATAATAGAGAATCTTATAAACAATTATCAACAAGATTCGAGGCTTTTGCCGAAATGATATAGGAGGTTAAAACAATGTCAAATGAAATTCAAATCAAAAGTCAAATGCTAAAATCTACTTTAAAACTTAAAAATGAATTAGGTCGACATTATTTAGCAATCGAGCAAGCTTACCGGGAAGGTAAACCTACTGCGTGGGCAACTTCAGGCACTCCTGTTGAATTGTTATACGCAATGGACGTGCAACCGATGTTACCAGAAAATTCTGCAACTATTTCTGCCGCTACAAAAAATTCACAAAGATTCATAGAAATTGCAGAGGATGAGGGATTCTCATATGATTTATGCTCATACTTTAAAACAAATATGGGAGTAACATTGAGTAATACAACAGACTTGGGTATAGGAGGTATAAAAAAGCCAACATTCATGCTATCTAGTGATGTTATTTGCGACACACACGTAAAATGGTTTCAAGTTCAAGCAGAGCGATATAACGTGCCACATTTCACGATTGATGTTCCCCATGTCGTAAGCAACACTTCAAACCGGCAGTGGGAGTATTACAAGAAATATATTCAAGAACAGCTCTGGGAATTCTTGGATTTTGTTACAGAAATAACCGGTCATGAATTAGTCCAGGAAAAGGCAAGGGAAGTAACGGAAAATTCTTACGAATTAGGCAAGATATGGCAAGATATCTTTGAGCTACGTAAAGTCATTCCAAGTCCCTTAAGCACCAAAGATACTTTTGGTGGGCTTTTCCCATTATTCACGATGCCTGGTCTTAAATCTCCAATTAAATTGTACAAACGAATGTATAAAGAAGCTAAAGAAAGAGTTGACAATGGTATTGGTGCATTAAATAATGAAAAATACCGATTGATGTTTGAAGGAATCCCTTTTTGGTATAATTTGAAATTCTTTAATTTTCTTGAGCAATACGGTGCGATAATTGTCTATGAACCCTATACCTATGCATTTTCAAAATTTATGAATCCTAATGTAACAAAAGAAATGCTTTTAGATAATCCAATAAAGGCCATGTCTGAAATAATGTTGAGTTTCTGGTATATTTACGATTTAAAAACCAGGATTCAAAAATTCGAAGAGACTGTGAGAGATTGGAAGATTGATGGTGTCATTTTGCATGATAATTTATCTTGCCGTCCTAATGCGTGTGGAATGTATGATTTAAAGAAACATTTAATGGACGATTATGACATACCCTGCCTCATAATCACGGCTGATATGAATGATCCTCGTAAACTAAACAACACTCAGGTTAGAAATAGGATAGAAAGCTTTATAGAACTATTGGAAAAACATAAAAAAAGATAAAAAAAATTTAAAGATTTTTTTAATAGATCTATATTTATAAATCTTCGATTAAATCCTCAAAAGCATCTAATGAAACAGCAATTACTTCGTTAAAAGCAAGACCATCAGCAATATTTCCTTCAATAGAAATCTCTCCAGCCATATATGCTGAAGGACCATCTTTCTCCTGAAAAATTATTGCTGCTAATACGCTTAAAGGACCAATAAATTTAAAACTTGGATCATCTATCTCTCCTTCTCCGTAATCCACTGCTCCATCCTTATTAGTGAACCAATATTTTATTCCTGTTTCAGTCTCTTCGACTACTGCTTTAAAATCTGCACCTGATAATTCCTCCTTTACTTCATCATTCTCTACAGCAAGTTGCTTTAAGAGTTCCAATACGAGTGGAAGATCGTCAGGTTTTGCTTCTGAAGATCCCGCTTCAAATTTTTCCTTTAACGTTACTAACAAATTATGATCAACCAATTAAATCACGTCGTTTTATTACTAATTAAATTTTATTTTGGATTTAATTAATAGTTATTATTCAATTTTAAAGTATATAAAACTATTCTTCTAATGATAAATGAACACCGATTCAAAGAGAAAATTATTAAATAACAGAAAGAGAATATATCAAATTTATAAAGAGAATTTATTTTGTCAATTTATTTTTATTTTTTAATATTTCAAGTTCAGCAAGTAACCAACAAATCTCCTCATAAGTACTCGTGGATTTTAGAATTTCCTGCATTTTCTTCTTAATCTCGTTCTCAGTAATTTTTTTATTCCCTTTTACATATTCCAATTGCTTTTTTGCTAAATCTCTACTTAGTTCTTCATAAGACTTACTTTTTTTGGATATTTCATGAGCTAGTAATGTTATTTCTGCTTCGAGGTCTAATTCTATTCCCGCATCTATTAATTCTTTAGTATCTTCCACTTTTAATTTCAGTTCAGACCTTCTCTGTATCTTCTGTTTTTCATCAATACCTTGTTTTAAAAGGTCCATGATTGCAAGAAACGAGCCATATTCCTTGTTTTGTTCTAAAATTTCAATTTTAAGGTTTTTTTTCTTTTTTTCATTTAAAGTTTTTGCTTTTTTTTTCCCAAAGTCGATTTTTTTTTTAGAAGCTTTTAATCCAACCCAAATATAAATTTTTTGATCATCATCAATTATAAATACTTTAGTCTCATCGAAACCAATTTTATTAATGTTCCTTAAAGCTCCATTTTCATAAATAGTATATAGATGCATTATATAATCCACATTTTTTTCATGATAATAATAAAAAAATACAGTAAAATAAACTTTTATTCTTTCAATTAATTCGAAGTATCATGATTACTTCATTTTCTCGAATATTTACCGAAAAACATAAAAATCAAAGAAACTAGTTTTTTGAATAATCAAGAAATAAATTAAAATTTAAAAAAATCAAATTAACTAAGAAATCCATTGGAATTACATTTAAATGGAACTGAGTAAAAAAACATTATTTTAGAATTTTTAGAATGCGTTAAAAAAAAGAAAGAGTGATATAATAAATGAGTGATGATATGAAAATAATTAAGGAATTGACGAGATTAACTAAAAAAGAATTTAGTACGAGGAACTATGTTGTTAGTAATGATTTTCATTCTTGTTATTATATTGAAGATGGTTCTGTGAAATATCTAGGTTTGGATTTAGAAAAATTAAACATTGATGTAGCAAATATTGATCTAATAGAAGAATCTATTAGGAAACTGCAAAATTTAATAGGATTAAGCATCAGATATCCTAAAAATAGAGATTTTCCTGAATGGTTTAAAGAATTTAAGGATATGGAAAATTTAAGTTTAATGAGAAATAATTTGAATATCATACCGGAATGGATCAAAGAATTCAAGAATCTCATTTATTTAAACTTACAAGATAACGATATTACTATTTTACCTGAATGGCTAACAAATTTAAATGAATTAAAAGAATTTTTAATAAGAAATAACTATAACCTTGTTTGGAATGATCATAATCTTAATATTTTAAAAACTCTTTATAAAAAAAAAATAAGAGTAACAGCTCCAAGATTATTCGAGTTTATTATTCAATATGACCTTTCGAAAAACCAAATAGAATTAATTAGAGAAATAGAAAAAGAAAATACTGAGAGAGAAAAGCAACGTTTATACGTTAATCCAATTACTATGAAAATAGAAAATGGAAATGTTGTTAAATGGAGGATGTATCAATATCATTTTAAAGTTTTACCAGAAGACTTTGGAATTTTTAAGAATTTAAGATCTCTAACAATTATCAACACACCACTCGAATCCTTACCTAATTCTTTTGGAAATTTAATGAAACTTAATTTTCTTGATTTGTCTAATAATCAGCTTAAATCTCTACCAGATAATTTTTCTAATTTAACCTCAATAACTTCATTAAATTTGAGTAATAATCAATTTAGTGAGATTCCTACTGTTTTATGGGCTCTTAAAGAATTAACCGAATTAAATCTGAGTAACAATCCCTTAAGTGATGAGGAGAAAAATATCATCCAAAAAGTTCCAGATTTAATCAGAGATTACCTAAGAAAAAAAGCTACAATAAAAATTTTTATATCTCATGCGGTTATAGATTTTGAACCATATCGCATAGATGAACTAGTAAATTTTTTAACAAAACAGAAAGAAATCTCACAAGTCTATTTTTGTGAGGCGGATCTCGCAGGAAATATCGATCAATGGATGTTAGATACAGTACAAAAATGTCAATTACTCTTATTCATCGCTACTAAAAAATCTGTTTTTGATTCAGTTGATTGTAAAAATGAATTAGAACTTGCAGATAAATTCTCTATTCCCGTTATTCCTATAAAAGGGTATGATGTAGAATGGCAAGATTTAGCAGAGAACAATCTTTCTCGCGAATTAGGTTTAGAATTTAATAGGGATAACTTTTCTGCTTTTTGCCAGGAACTATACAAATATATTGAGAATTTCAAGCGTGAAATTGATTTAATGGAACGAGAACAACGGAAACAAGGAATTATAGACATCTATGAGCGATTTCGATTAATTTTAGATGATAATTTTAGTGAAATTAAAAGAATAATCAACACATTAGAAGAGAGAATTACAAAATTAGAAAATAAAGGTAATTAATATAATTAAATATTTTTCCCAAGCATTTATATTACCATGTTTGTTTCATTTTTATAGTTAGATTATTTAATAATCAATTTTTATTATCTTGATTATTGAAACTATAAACTATAAATTATTATTAACAAGTGATACTTATTATGAAACACAAAAAAAGTATATTTATATCTTTTTGTTTGATTGCCTCATTTTTAATATCGGGAGCTATTAGTAATATATTGAACATTTCAATAGAAGAAAATCTCAATTTAAAGACTGCGGATGATAGTTATGAAGAAAATGATACTTTTGCAATGGCGATTGTTGTTAGCACTCCCTTTTCTTCGTCAGGATTAAATTGTTCTGATGATGATTGGTTCCGATTTAATATACCTGGAAATGATAATTCACTGATCGTTGATCTCCTCTTTAATCATTCCGAAGGTAATTTGGACCTTGGTCTTTATAATTCAAGCTTACAATTACTCCAACTTTCAAATAGTTTCGATGATAATGAGAGCATAGGATATTATATCACGACTCCTGGTGATTATTACATAAATATTAGCTATTATAACTTCGCAAATTATAATTATACATTAAATATAAATGTTCTACCGGGTAATATCTTTGAAAACATTCAGATAATAAATCCTGCTATTGGCATTAACTGGTTTAATGCAACATTTAATAATATTAATTGGACATGGACGGGAAACATTCCTACAGTTAATATTACCCTATTAGCTGACGATTATACACCTGTAGCCCCAATTGCAACCAATCTACTCAATACGGGAGGATTCTCATGGTTCATTCCAAATAACATTCCTACAGGATCTTATCGCATCGCTGTTGCTGACTTTATTGATTCAACGCCCGTGGGTATAAGCGAAATCTTTACAATCACAAATACTGGAGGACCGATTGAATCAATTACGGTTATCAACCCTAACTCACTTTCTACATGGTTTATAGATACGTGGCAAACTATTGATTGGTCATGGACAGGAAGTATTACCGATGTTAGCATAGCATTATGGGATACTTCAAATACAATCGTTGATTTCATTGTAGCAAGTGAATCTAATGATGGAGATTATGATTATTGGGTGCCTAATTGGATATCTCCAGGTTTGTATTTTATAGAAGTTAGAGATAGTTCAGGTCCTGCTGGATATAATACTAGTTATTTTCAAATAATTAACCAACCACCTTCAATTCAGTTAACATCTCCAACTGAAAGTAACATATGGATTAAGTATACCTATCAGTGGATAAATTGGACATGGACAGGAAATATTAATAATGTAGGAATCTGGATATATGACTGTTCTAACAGTATTTATGAATATATCACTTCAGTTACAAATACTGGTTCATACCAATTTTGGGTTTCTGATTTCCTTCCTTCAGGGGGGCCGCTTCCATCAGGAAATTATTACATTAGAATAAATGGTGAACCTGCTGGTGTTGAAGACACAAGTGAAATATTTCCTATTATTAATTCAGGTGATTCACAAACTATTTACATAAATTCCCCTCAAGCGGGTGATGTCTGGCACAGGAATTCCGCATATGAAATTAATTGGTGGTGGAGTGGGGCAATTACACGAGTGAATATTGAAGTTTGGAATGATACAGGGAGCGGTACGGTAAAGATTCGAGATATCGCGCAAAATATTATCAATTGCGGGAAATACATGTGGTCCATTCCTATCATCTTTGCAAATGGAAATTCCTACTTCATTAAAATCTACGATTCAAACAATCTTTCTACGTTTGATGATTCAGGTCTCTTTTCCATAGAAAGCGCGGGAATTCCAGGTTATCCCGTCTTTATAGTCTTGGGCGTTTCCATAATATCTGTCGTGAGTTTAGTCTATTATCAAACAAAGAGAAAGAAAAGGATATCGTAAAAATCTTTTTTTTTTTATCTCAATTCAAATTAAAAACCCATTTTAACATTCGAATTTGGAGTCAAAATGAGATAATGTTCACCAAGACGTCCTATTGAACCCCCACTTTGCTTCAAGAAAGCCTTTAAGTCATCAATTGTATTCTTTAAGATTTCTATTGGGATTTGTTTATTTTCCAAAATTTCTCTTGCGTTAACTATTAATATTTTTCTGCGCATTAGCTGCTGTTTTATATCAACTATTTGATCTATTGAACTAAGATTAAACTTTTTAATGAGGAAGTTTTGAAATAATGATACTTGAGAAAAATCAAAATCCTTGGAAAAACCCATAGTCTCCTGAGGAGAACCCACTAATATGTCATTCTTTTTAAGATATCTTCCCATAGTTGCCTCACATGTATGCATTATAAAACCAATGCAAATTTTAACTAATTTAGAAATAGAAATCCTATAATTTAAAAAAGTGAATTATCTGAATATGTTCTCAAACATCATTCATGTGTTACCTGCATAATTCCTTTCTTTTATGAATCAGATGAGTCTTGATTTAAATTAAAGTAGTTATTCTTAAGGGAAGATGGGAAGAAGCAAAACGAAATTACTTCCCTTGGTGTGATTTCCTTTTATTTTATCTTCAACCCATATTTCTCCTTGGATACTTTCAATAATTCTTTTAACAAGTGATAAACCTAAACCAATTCCTTTTGATTTTTGATCTGCATTAATTTGACGTTCGAAAATTTCTCTCTTTTGAGAATCAATTACACCTCTTCCATTATCTATAAATTCCAATTTTAAATAATCATTTTCTTCTTTTGAAACCTTCGAAATTTTAATTATGAGTTCAATTTCAGAATTCTCATTATGTTTTACAGCATTATTTATGATATTTAAAAATACATCTTGTAAGAGTTGTGTTCCTTTAATACTAATCTTTTCCATTCTTGTCTCAACTTGAGTGTTTAATTTCACATTTGGAAACCTTTTTTTCACTTGTTTTATCGAGTTACTTAAATATTCATTAATATCAATATTTTCGAGATTTGCAATAGTTGAATCTAAAGTTGAAAGTTTTCGGACATTTGAAACTAAATTGGCACCCCTTTTCACTTGGTTTTTTATGAGATCAAATAGACTTAAAATTTTTTCTTGTTCCTCCTTTTTCTTTAAATAAATGGTACTCAATTCAATGGAAGTTAAGATGTTTTGCATGATATTGCTTATATCATGAGCAAATAAGTCTTTATAAAATTCTGCTAAATTATATGCTTGCTGATATTTTTCTTCAGTTTGCTTCAAATAAGTGATATCTCTCCAAATACCTTGTATTACATTTTTATCTTGATATTTTATTATTTTAGCATTAACAAGAATATTTTTTAATTCCCCTGACTTTGTTCTATGGATTGTTTCAAAGATATCTGAACCTTCAGTTACAATCTTTTTAAATTTTTCATACATTTTTTCTGATCCTTCTGCATTAAAATCAGCTATTCCCATATTTTTAAATTCATCTCGAGTATATCCAAGAACTTCAAATGTTTTATTATTAAAATCAATCAAGTTGCCATTTTTAGGATCAATTATAACTATCGCATCTCCCGCTTGTTCAAATAAAGCACGATATTTTTCTTCTGATTCAATTCTTTTCTTTTCTGCAATCTTTAAATCAGTAATATCTCGCCAAATACCCTGTATGGCATTTTTGTTTTGAAATTTTACTAATTTAGCATTAATAAGCACATCTTTTATTTCACCAGATTTAGTTCTATGTTTTGTTTCAAAAATGTCAGAACCCTCCTTTTTAACCTTTTTAAGATGATTTATGACATCCTCTTCCGATTCAATTATATTATAATCAGCAATTCTAATATTTTTAAATTCTTTGCTAGTATAACCTAGAACTTCAAATGTTTTGTTATTATATTCAATCAAGTTTCCAGTTTCAGGATCAATTATAACTATCGCATCCCCCGCTTGTTCAAATAAAGCACGATATTTCTCTTCTGATTCCTTTAGTTTCATTTCAGCGATTTTTTGTTCGGTAACATCTAAGAATAGCGCTGCCATTTTTCCAGGTGATGTTTGAAAAGCATAAACATCATAAGCCCCTTTAATTTGCTGATCTTCATATGTAAAATGTTTTGTAGACCATGATGTTCCTTCCTTAGCAACTTTACGATATTCAGTTGGGACTTCTGAATCTGCTAAGGATGGAAAAGCCTCTTCAATAGTTTTACCTATAAATTGAGTATTATCAACACCAAGGATCTTATCTGCGGTAGGATTTGTTCCTATAAATATGAGACGATTATCTGGTTCTAATTTATACATGTGAATTCCCATAGGGTTTGACTGAACAATGTTTTGGAATTGGATTTCTGATTCAAGTGACTTTTTAGTTCTTTCTTCAACTTCTTGTTCCAATTTGAGATTTAATTTTGTTAATTCCTCTTCTTTTTCTTTTAATTTTTTGATTGCATCCATATGATCTGAAAAATCTTCAAAAACCGTAACAAAGGTTCCTTTTTCAAATGAAAACACTGAAAGTCTGAAGTATCTATTTAATTCATCAAATTTAGCAGTAAATGATGTAGGGATTAAGGTTTCAGCGACCTTTAAAAAAATAGGAAAAAAAGGAGGCTCTTTTGTAGTATATACATCTGTCGCAAGACGTCCAACTACATTTTCTTTTTTTAAACCTAAGATCTTCTCATACATGGGGTTTACATCGGTAATAACATAGTTTACAGGGACCCCGTTTAAATCATAACTAATTTTGTGAAAAGCAATGCAAGCTATAGAATTCTTAAATAATGATTGATATTTTCTTTCTAAAATATCTACAATATTCTCATTCCCAACCAAAAAAAAAACGCGTCCTTATTAATTCAATTATATGATAAAAAATTAAAAATTTTTACAATATTGATAAATTTAATCTTATTTAAAATTATTTGATTCATGTAATCTCAAATAAAAAATGATGAAATATTTATATGATTACATTCAATAATTTCCTTATCATGACTCACAATTCAAATGATTATTTAGAATTCATTAAATCAAGAAAAAGTATTCGAAAATTTAAAGATAAAAAAATCGATAAACAAACGATTAATAGCATTTTAGAATGTGCTCGTTGGGCACCATCAGGATTAAACAACCAACCATGGAAAGTTATTGCTGTACTGTATCCTACAATAAGGAGGTTATTAGCAGATTGTACTAAATATGGTAGTATAATTGAAAATGCACCAGTTAATTTTGTAATATTCTTAGATATGGAAAAATCATATGATAGAGTGAAAGATATTCAAGGAATGGGCGCTTTCATTCAAACTATGCTTCTAAGTATTCATGCTTTCGGATTAGGCGCAGTATGGTTAGGAGAAATATTAAATAATAAGGAAGCCGTAAATGAAATTTTTAAGCTTGATCAAGAAAAGTTTGAATTAATGGGTGTTGTAGCTATGGGAGAAATTGCGGATACCAAGGAAAACGAAGAAATTATGAAAAGAAAAAGAAAATCTATTGATGAATTTACGGAATTCATGTAATTTTAATGATAATGATCTTTTATTAGATAGATAAAATTACCTTATTTATGAAAGATATTACAAATATATATGCTAAATATTTTAAGGACCCAAAAAGAGAACCCGTCTTAATCGACCATGTAAGAACCCCAATTGGTAAAAAACGTGGTACTTTGATCCGCCACCGGGGTGATGATTTAATAATTCATTGTTATGTAACGCTTTTAAACAGGAATGAGTTTGATAAAAGTTTATTAGGGGACTCTATTGTCTCTTGTAATAGCCAAATTGGCTCTTGCGCAATGGATATAGGACGAAATGCTGCGTTGGGTTCGCATTTACCCGTATCTGTGGGTGGTATGAGCATCAATAGACATTGTGCTAGTGGAGCTCAAGCAGTACTTTCAGCATGGCAAGCAATCGCCTGTGGAGCACATGATGCCGTGATTTGTGGTGGTATAGAAATACAAAATCAATATCCAATAATGTCAGATACTTTTGTTTTTGATGAAGAAGTAGGAAAACCGGTAATGGTACCTCCTAATAAAAAAATATTGAATAATCCAGAAGTAGCTTCAAGAATAAAAGAATTAAATGCAAACATATCGAGTCAAATTAATTCTGCTCATTTACTGGGGATATATTATTATAGTAAAAATAAAAATCTTGAAATGAACGAGTTTAAAGGGGAACATAGAGATGAATTTAGAAAAGAACTTGATGAGATCTCCCTTCTTTCCCATCAAAAAGCTATCCGGACTTATGATAAAAGAGGTAAGGAAATTGAACCTATCTGGTGTCCAAAATTAGACGAGGAAGGAAATAAATTACTTGATGAAAATAATAATATCGTGATGGACGATAGCATGTCCGTTTTAACTCGAGATGATGAGACGCCTCGGCCAAATTCTTCTTTAGAGATACTTCAAAAATTAAAAACGATTACCGGAAGAAAATCTCAAGCATTTCTGACAGCAGGAAATAGCTGCCCGACGAGTGATGGAGCAGCGGCTCAATTATGGATGACACGTGGACTTGCTGAAGAATTAGGTCTCAAACCAAGAGCAAGTATTGTTGATTTTGCAATACTAGGTTCTGATCCTGTACTAATGCTTGATGGTCCGATTAAAGCCATGCCTATGGCCTTAAATCGTGCAAACTTAACTTTTAAT
>JBHLME010000130.1:0-12571 GCA_048938445.1 Promethearchaeota archaeon
TATTTTAATAAATTTTCCATAATTAAAACAATATTATATGAATTCACAAATTTATTATTATATTCTTATTTATTTAATTTATTAGAAAAATGGAAGGTAACCTTGAAAAAATCAAATTTAAAGTTTTTAGCTTTATTATTAGTATTTCAGATAATCATCATACCAAATTTCTTTATAATTATTGGTCAAGGTGTTACACTTGAAATAGATCCCGAATTTGGAGAGATGCCTACAATCGATGGAGATATTTCAGAAAGTGCATGGGATAATGCAACTAAAAATAATATAAAATTAGACGATTTAGATATAGAGTTATGGGTAATGCAAAGTAATTCTCATCTTTATATAGCAATATCTTTTGAATTAGATTATTTAGAGACGGAATTTTTAGCGATAATTATTTCAAATAGCACGTCTAATAGCACGTCTAGTTACAAGGATGCTAAAATTATTCAATTTGTTAACCTAACAACTGGAGAATTTAATTATTTAGACTATAAAATTAACAATAATTTATTTACTCTGGATACTAAACAAGATGGTAATGGGGCAGCAAAAAATATTACTCACGAAAAATATTATGAATTTAGCATACCAATAGATAATGGGGATGATATCGAAGATGTAGATTTACAATTTGAACAATCCTATGGATTTAATATCTCTCTTGGATATACTGCATCATATCCTAGTGGCATATTTAAAAGCAATTTTATTATCATTAATTTGCGCACTCCTTCACCTCCAGAAATAAATCCTATAGAATTATCACTATTAATTATATCTATCGTCATTAGTAGCATTACTGGTGCATTTATTATCATTTATTCATATAAAATATCAACTTTAAAGAAAAAAATTAAAAGGTTTATAAAATAACATGCCAAAATTTGAAAAAGAAAGAAAAAAAGCTTCAAAATCGCAAAAAAACCAAGGGTTTGACCAAGATTTAGCTTTCAAATCATTAGTTTTTACTTTATTTGTTGGTTCTATATTCTTCATTTTATCAATTCTTTTTAATGTGGTAGATATACTTTCAGTATTATCTTTAATCCAACATCAACTTATTGAGATATTAGATATCGGGATAAAGGTAATCACACCAGTTTTATTCTTCCTTTTCATATTAACTAGTGTAGGTAATTATAAAGATTTGTTAGGAAAACCTGCTGATTGGAAAGAGATCACGTTTCTTTTTTGTTTATCTTTATTTCAAACTGTTAGAAACACAATTGCATTTGGATTAACCTTAGTAGGATTGATATTAGTGGTACTATATTTTTATATCATTCAAGAGGACTAACTTAATTCTATAATTAATTCTAAATAATGAATTCAGAAATCTATTGCATAGGTCATAGAGGATGTAGAATAGGCTCAGATGAAAATACCTTTACTGCTTTTACTAAAGCCCTAAAAAATGGTGCAGATTGCATAGAATTCGATGTTCACAAAACTAAAGATAATAAGTTAATAATAATTCATGATATAACGCTAGAACGGACAACCAATGGATTCGGTAAAGTTAATGAATTGAATTATGAAGAAATTAAGAATTTTAAAACAAATTTAAAAGGATGTCCAATTCCCCTTCTATCCGAGGTAATTGATGCATTTAAAAATAAGATAAATTTCTTAATTGAATTAAAAGGGGAGAATATCAGAAATTTATTAATAAAATTGTTAAAACAAAAAGATATTCTTAATAGTTGCATTTTTAGTAGCAGAAATTTAAGCGAATTATTTTTATTAAAAACTGAACTTCCAAAAAGTCAAATTTGCTATAATATTACAAAAGGGATAGGTTTATCTTTAAAAAAAATCCAAGAACAGAAAAAAATTCCGAAACAAATCAATATCATTAGTTTGGATTCAAGATTAATCACACAAGATTTTATAAACCTTTGCCACAATCAAAATGTTTTAGTGTATTCATGGAATTTCATTAAATACAAGAAACCGATTGAAAAAATTAAATTGCTAATAACGCTTGGGATTGATGGAATTTTATTTGATGATTGTCAAAACATTCCTTCTATCAAAAAGTGGGTAAAATCAAATTAAACTTTTTCAAGCTCCATTACGGAGGTCCCTGATGGGAGTTTTAAAAGGATCTCATCTAATGGTAAAAGTTTCACCCATTTTTTAAATTCTTTATTAATATTTTTAATATAATATTCTTTTATTTCTTTTGCTAATTTACCTTTTGAAATTCCTGTTTTAGAAGGTTTAATTATTAGAATATTGCTTGATACTTGACTCTTTATAGATATAATTGGTCCACATAAAATTCTAGGATAAAAAAGTTTGGTCTGATTGTCAATTGAGCCTTCTAACTCTTCTAATTCTAATGCAATTGCTAATTCTGTTTTAATATTCCTCATAAAATTCTTTTTTCCTGTAATAATAAATGATCCCTTGGGTAAAAACTCTCCAGAAGGAGGTGTTTTTGAAACTTGAGAGGAATTTACAAAAAAAACATCAACAATATTCCAAGATTCTTTCCATGCTCGAGAAAAACTGGCGACAAATATAGCTGTTTCTTCCAATGATACTTCAGAAATTTGAAGATTTTCTGTGTTTTTTATAATCATCAAAGGAGAACCAGGAAAATTTGTATGAAAAACTAAATCATTAGTTTCCATATATTTTTTAAAAATCACTTCATTAGAAGAGGCATCTTTTCCACCAATTACGAGAAATCCTTCAGAAGTAATAAACCAATGAAATTTTTCATACCATTTTTTTTTTGGTTTTTTAATTAAAACATTTATTTCCGTTTCTATAGATTCTTTCTGTTCTTTTAATTCTTTAATTTTTTTTTTTGTTTTTTCAATTGCAGGAATTGTTCCTTTTATTTTTTTTTCCGCTTTTTTTCCTTTATCATAAATAGAATTTGCATTTTCTCCAACACTTTTATTGAGATCAATATAAACCTCACTTTCATTTATTAAAATAATTAATTGTTTCGAGGCGGGAAGGATTTTTCCAAATAATTGAGTATCCGGCAAATTTTCCAATTTTGCTGTTTTTAATTTATTATTAATATCTTCCCATGAGTATCCCTTCTCTCTAGCAGAAAGAATCACATTGATCATATTTTCTATGGTCTTAAAATTTGCATATATATAATCTCCATATTCATAATATTTCTTCTTATCTTCTTTTAGTTCCTCTAGATATTCTAATTGATTTTTTAAGATCTTTTTATGTGTTTTAATTTTTTGGTTAATTCTTAGGTCTTTAGGTTCTTTTATAACCTTAGAGTCTATTTTTGAAAAAAATTCATCTACAGCTTCATTAAAAGTATTACATTTTTTCATATTACTATCTTTATACATTTCTAATTCAAAAGGAATAACAAATTTTTCTTCATTTGAATCATCTAATATAATTAGGGGTTGAAATTCATCAAAAAGTACCTGATTTCTTAAATTTCTAAATATTTTAAATAAATGGTCTAATTCTTCTTCAGTGAGTTTATTTCCCGATTTTTTTTTATTAATTTTAGCTCGATAACATAATTCTTCACCATACAATCCAGAAATATTAATATTTCTTGCTAAAATGCGAACTAACTCTGCTTCAGAACCTTTAATTATTTCTTTAAAATCTTCTTGATTTATTGTAAGAAAATCTTTCCCTCGAGATGGTGGAAATAAAAATTCTCTTCCAGCTAATATATCCCTATCCCTAAACTTTCTATATTTTTTAGCGACTTTTAATATATTATTCTCATCTAATAGTAAATAATTGCCTTTATTAAATAGTTCAATTATTAATTTCCAAGGTTCTCCATTAATGTTACTTAATTCAACAATAATTATTCGATCAAAATTAAATTGTGATACTCCTAAAATAGTTCTATTTTTTAAAAATTTTCTTAATGACATTACAAATTGACTTGGATATTTGGGAACAGGATAATCATATTCCGTTAAATTTATTCGAGAGTCGCTCTTAATAATTAAATTTTTGCGCCCATTTCTTTTCAAATTTAATTTTAAAATTAATAAATCCTCAAGTTCATAAACATTTACTATGCTACTACCTTCTAGTAATTCATTCAATTCTTTCGAAATCGCATAAACATCAAAATTCGAAAAATTTACATTTGGCATGGTTTTTCTAGTTAATTAAATATGTATAATATTTATTATGATTGGAGTATAAATATCTATTATGAATCAACCACCAAAGAAGAAGATACGTAGCCGCCATAAAGTAAATATTAAAAAAGAACGATTAAAACAAAAGAAACACGCTGAAAAAGAAAAGAAGAAACTATTAAAATCAAGAGAGGACCTTCAACCTAAACAAAAACAAAAAAGCGTTAAAGAGACGGCTTTAGATATCAGAATAACTAGAGAAACAAAAATATATTGGATTAGGGGTGCAACAGGGGCATTCAGTGCTTTAATATTAAGATTAATAGGTTTTGTTGGATTCCCTTTATTGATATGGTTGATTGCTTTGTTATTTTTAGTTCCCTTCGTTATTAATTATCTCTTAGGTTATAAACTTGATAAGGAAGAATGGACTTGGAAGAATGTATTGAAACCAGGTTTAGGTTTATTCTTTTTTCTATTCATGTTTGTTGGGGTAATTATCGAAACAATTTTTGTTGTTTTTGATATAGGAATTAGAATAACTTTTACAGGAATTTACTTCTAATACTATTTTAGTACTATCAATAAGTTCTATAAATTTAATTTTTGGCTGACTTTTTTTTCAATTTTCTCCTTAGAACTAAACGTTATTTCATCTAAATTATAAATACGATCACAGTACACACACTGAATTTTTAAAGGTTTTTCAACCAAAACAGAGAATTCTGAATCAATAGGTTCCTTTTCAGAGTTACTAATACATGTTTTATTTACACATAGAATTAATTTTTTTATAATTTCTGGAAGTTTTACTTTCTTCTTTTCAATAACTTTATAATTATCAATCAATGAGATAGTCGCATTTGAAGAGAGAATTGCGATTTTTTGCATTTGAACCTCGTTTAGAAATACATTTTCTATTTTTATGATATCCTTTTTATGATATTTATTTGAGGAAACATTAACACCAATAGTCATTAAGTTAGGAGACTTTTCCAGGCCAGTTAAAGAGAGAATTGTTATTGCATATCCCGCATCGATATGATCTATAACTGTTCCCTTATTAATCCTCCCAATTTTAAGATGTTCTTCTGACATTGATTATAATCAGTTTTTTTAATTAAAATGGTATGATATTTAGATTCAATAAGATATATTCTTTTATTTATTTTTCATTTATTTGTTTTACCTTATTAAAAATTTAAGACAATCATATATATATTCTTAAAGATAGTTTATTTAATAGTTTAGGAATGGAAAGATAATCTAGTATTAAACAAAAAGAAATAAAATAAAAGTTAATTTAAAATTGAGATTCATCTATATTAGGCATTTCGGGTGATGCTAAAGCTTTCTCTATGTCTTCAGAGGGCATTTCGTAATCACGTAAATCTCCAGTCATAAATTCTTTATAAGCAAGTAAATCAAAGAATCCGTGACCGCTGAAATTAAACAATATTACTTTCTTTTCATTGTTTTCTTTAGCATTTAACGCTTGATCAATTGCTTCTTTTACAGCATGTGCAGTCTCTGGAGCAGGTAGTATCCCTTCCGCATTTGCAAATTTAAGACCGGCATCAATTACTTCCGTTTGATGATGCATTACAGGTTTTATAATATTAGCATTACTTAAGATTGAGACTATAGGTGCTATTCCATGATATCTTAATCCTCCTGCATGGATTGGACTTGGTATGAATGTATGCCCTAAAGTATGCATTTTTACAATTGGACCTTTCATTGCTGTATCCCCAAAATCCCATCGATAAGATCCTTTACATACACTTGGACAAGCTCGAGGTTCTACACCAATTATTTCTAAATCTGGTAAAATACCATGTAATTTATCTCTAGCGAATGGTATCATTAATCCCCCAAAATTAGATCCTCCGCCCATACAGCCAATAACGACATCCGGTTTAATACCTACTTTATCAAGCTGTACTTTTGCTTCCTGACCTACAATTGTTTGATGAAGGAGAACGAAATTAACAACACTTCCAAGCGAATATCTTATCTTATCACTTCTCATACTATGCTCTACAGCTTCCGAGATTGCAATACCGAGGCTACCTGGATGATCTGGATCTTTTTCTAAAAAAGTTTTTCCAGATTCAGTAAATCTTGAAGGACTTGCATGTACTTCTGCATTAAATGATCTCATTAAGATTTTTCTTCCTGGTTTTTGATTAAAACTTATCCGAACCATATAAACAGTACATTTAATTCCAAATAGACTGCAACCATAAGAAAGTCCAGATCCCCACTGGCCTGCTCCTGTTTCTGTGACCAATTCCTCAAGCCCATCTTTTTTAGCATAATAAGCTTGTGCAATTGCTGTATTTGGTTTATGTGAGCCTGTAGGTGAATATGATTCATTCTTATAATATATTTGAATGTTATCCCCTTCAATGTCTAAAGCCTTTTCTAATCCTAAAGCTCTGTGAAGAGGAGAAGGGCGATAAGTTCTTGCGAAAATTTCCCTCAATTCATTTGGAATTGGAATATTTGGTTCTTGAGAAACTTCTTGAAGGACGCATTCTTTTGGAAATATTGCAAATGCCATTTCGGGAGGGGCTGGCTTTCCATCCATTGGATTAACTAATGGTGTCATTGGTGTTGGTAAATCGGGTAATATATTTACCCATTCCTTTGGTACTTCGTTTGGTTGTAACAAAATTCTTGAATTAAAATAATCTACCATTTTTTATACCTATTTTCAATTTTTTTTAATAGAAAACGTCTATTCGACGAAATTAATATTTTTTATTGTCTACTATTTAAAAAGTTTTTACTTTTTTATTTACGCTATTTTAGAAGAAGTGTGTTAAAGAGAATAATTGCTCTGAATTAATGGTTAAATTATTAAAAATCAATAATGATTAAAACCATAAATTAAATTAGAAAAAAATTACCTTCCTTCGAATATTTTCATTAAATTTTTTGCAGCTATACGCATTACTTTAACTGTTTTCATCAAAGTATCTATTCTAGTACCTGCTGAAGCGATAACTAATCGTCCTGCATTAGTGACTACAATATATCCATCATTAGCTCTTACAATAATTTCACTTAAATCTTCTTGGAATAATGATTGGATTGTGGAGCGTCCTGTCATCGTTAATGCAGAGGCTAGTCCACAAAATGCATCAGAATCTACAGTATAATTAGGGAGCGCGCTAAACGCGATTTGATAACCATCTTGGCTTACAAGTGCAATTGCTTCAATCTCAGCATTAGATGTTATAAATGTGATTTGGGGACTAATTTTCTCTATATCCTCATTAGTAATTCCCAAATCTGAGCCGAATTGGACTTTTATCACCTTTTTTCTTGTTTCAGATAATATTTTTAATGTTTAGAATAAATCAGTCAATTTCTTTCATTTTTTAAAATTTTAGAAACTGAAATAATATATTAATTATAATAATGATCATTAATAATTTTAATTATTGATAAAGATCAAAAATTTTCCAATTAAAATAATTAAAGAAAATCATCTAAATTTAATTGAAAACGTCTTTTTTTAAGAGTTTCAAATAGTCTTTTTCTATTTTTTTCCTCAAAATCATTAAAAAATCCTTCAAAATTGAAATCTTGCTGTAAGTTAGTTGTGTCATAAAGAATGTCAGAAAAGTGCAATTGGTCAAGAGAATCAATATCCCAGTTATAATTAAAATCTAATATATTTTGAAAATAACGTTGATAATATCCATCAAGATCTATTAAATAGGAGAAAAAAGCAGGACTTATTATTTTTATATTTTTTGGATATTTTACAACTTTCTCATTTGGAGGTTCTTTTACCTGATTTTTCCACCAACTTGGCCATTTCATTCCAATGATGAAAAACATAATTTTCTTATGTTGGTATTTAAGAATTTTTTTAAGAATGTTTTTTTCAGTAATATCATTCGTATAATCAAACATCAATATTTCAATATCTTCTCTAAATTGAATTCCCATACTACTTGCTTTTTGGCGAATTCTATCAATCTTAATTACTATACCATCAACTTTCATATTAGAATAAGGAAACAAACGTACTTCGGAGTAAAATTGGATTGAAATTGAATTAAAGAATGCTGTTAAAAGTTCATTGGTCTTTTTATGTACAACAATCCCAAGTCCACTAGCTTTTTGCTGTGGAAATCTTGTATTATAGATAAGTTCATCCCCATTGAACACTTCTTCCATTGCTATTTTTCTAACAGTATTAAGAGCAACACCATACTTTTTAGAAATGTCAGTGGCATTAAACTTTTTACTGTACAAAATATCATATTTAATATCATCTCTTATCTTATCAGGGATCAAATCCCTTGTTGCTGTCCACCTTTCTTTATAATCCTCAGTACTGAAATTCTTTTTTGCTAGGTTCAATATAACAATAAAACTAATCCCATATTTTTTAAATTCTTTATAAATCTCCTTAAGAGGGACAGGAGGATTTTGGTATAACTTAGAAAGGATCTTTTTTTTTAATGGTTTGAAATACTTTTCTTGGTCTGCAGGCCATTTTCTTCTATATTCTTGTAATGAATTATGTTTTTTAGCAATTTTTTTTACTGGACTTGATGAAATATCAAAATCAGATGCAATTGTTTCCAAAGAGTCAGGATATTTTTCTTTGACTCGTTGAATTATAGCATTGTTAATTTCGACAGATAATTTTTTTTGGTTTGCAGGCCATCGAGACTCATATTCTTCAGCGGTAAATTGTTCTTCAGCTATTTTTGATATAGTTCCGTTTCCAACTTTCAAGATTTTTGAAATTTTTATATGTGGTATTATGGGATTCTTATTTAGCAGTTTTATTATTTCTTTTTTTTTAGATTCATGAATTTGTTGTCGCTTCGGAAAACATTTTTGATAGTAATAAATATTCCCATTATATATTTCATTAAGGGCGATTTTTTTTATCTCATAAGGGTAAGTATTGGGATTTAATTCTGCTCCTAAATTGTTTAATATCGCTAAGATTTTCCTTTGGGAAAGAAGGGTATGCTGAATCAAATCCTTGGTAAATTCATAGATCTCACTTGTGGATTTGTTTATGATGTTAGGATTTAATAAATTTGGATATTTTTTTTTATTTATAGTTCTTAATGCATTCCTTACCAAGGAACTTCTCCGATTTTTTTGAGTTACTTGATTATAACGTTTTTTTCCTGTAGGATTGAATCGCTCTTTATATAAATTGGGCAGTAAGATTGGATTAATGCGTCTTATTAAATCAATACCAACGCCACATTCAGTTGCAATATCTTTTTTGAGCATTTGAGTATTTTCCTCCATATCCATAATCAAGGGAATTGCTTTGATCATACCTTCAATGCGAATCCTCGTGTTAGGAGTCCATTTTGAGGGAGGAGTTTTTGTAAATCCTTGTACCTCCACGTCAGCAATAATTTCATTAAGTTTTTCTTTTGACCATTTTTTTATAGATGAGGAATAATATGTATTTTTCACATAGTTTAAGATATTATCGCGGGCGACTATGGATACCATAAATTTATTCCTCTCTTTGACTTTATTCTTATGATTTTTTTTAATAGGAATTTCTGTTATAATTTTTAAATCTATAGTGTCTGCTTAAGTATATTATAGGATGAGATTGATGGTATGATTCCTTAATTTATATGTTTTTTAAATATGAACTATAAAAAATACACCTTTAAGTAAGATTTGAGTCAGAAATTATTCTATTCCGAATGGATATCATTTTATAAAAAATGCATTTGTGAAATAAGGATTAATTCCCTTATTTTTCTTAATCATTTCAAGTAATCTGAAAAATAAATTTCAATTTTCGTTTCTATAGCAAACTGTAGGTATCATGAACTTATAAGCAATACCCTTCACTACTTTACAATGTCTGTTTGATATTACTTTTCAAAAGATATCTTTTGAAAAAGATTTTTCTTTTCCTCGATAGAAAGTATATCTTGATCCTCTAATTCTACGAGATCTTTTTTACTAAATTCCAATCTGCACTTAGGACAATCAAAGGATTCATCATACTCGATTAAACCTTCAGTATTTTTACATCGAGGACAATACAAAATGTTAATATTTGTACTCATTACTTCTCGCCCAAAAAATGTTATTCAATTAAAATATTATAATTAACATATTTAAAATCCTCTGATTCACACATTAATAATTAATCTCATTTTTTAACTAATCAAGAGATTTATGGACTATTTATATTTTAATAGATCCTATATTTATAACAGTCTGCTTCATAAATTTTCCCTTCAATAATTAAATCCGAAATAATTTGTTCTAGAGTCTCAACATCAATTCCTGTCATTTTTCCTAATGTAAAAATAGTCGTCCCATCCTCTTCTGTTTGATATCCTTCTGAAAGATATCTGAGTAAATGAAAAATTATTTCTTTAACTAATTCAAAAAAATAATTCTTGAAATAGTACCTTAATTTCACTAACTGTATTTTTGTTTTTTTAAATAATATAGGGATACTAATCACCTCAAATCATATTTATTACCTAAAGTAACTTGTGAATCTATTTAAAAAAAAAAGTTAGAAAAATGATTAGTAAATAATTATTTATAAAAAAGTCAAGCTAGAATGACAAACGCTAAATTAGATTTGGGTAATCTTTCAATTAAGTTTCTTTTATTATCATATCTTCTCTGTGATATAATGAAATTTTGTTGTTCTTTTTAAATATTAATGTAAATTTAATCATAAAAAGAGTTTTTTATGTTTAAAATAGATCTTTTTAAAAGAACTATAAAAAATTGCCCTGAATGTAAAGAATTTGAATGGATTTTCGATAAAAACCGAGGAGAAATTTCATGTAAAGCGTGTGGATTTGTGAGGAATGAAAAATGTATAGATTTGGGGGAAGAATGGCGTGCCTTTTCAAGTGAAGAAGCTATTAGACGAATTCGGACAGGTGCACCATCTACATTAAAAATTTGCGATAAAGGTTTAAGTACGGTGATTAGCTGGCAAAATATTGATGCATATGGAAATTATCTCAGTCCTAATATGGTTGATCAAGTAAGAAGATTGCGTATATGGCAAAATAGATGTAGAAAATTAGGCGGAATTGAAAAAACAATGGCAAAAATATTACCTTTATTGAGTAATTTTATATCTCAGTTGAAATTATCAAATAATAAGATATATGAATCAGTGGCATATTATCTCAGAAAAATTAGAGAAAAAGATATGATAAAAGGAAATCCATATGAAATTATTGTTCTAGCTACAATATATTTTAGCTGCAGACAATTTAATATCCCATTATCCTTTAAGGATATTATCGAAACTTTTGATGTGAATAAAAGAGAATTATACCAATTTTACATTAAAATTAGGAAAGAATTTCCTTTAAAATTAGGAGCTTTAAAACCTTTAGATCTTATTGCGAAATATTGTAATATGCTAAATATTTCTGAAAATTGTCAACAATTGGCATGTAAAATAGTTAATATCGCCGAACAAAAAAGGATTACTCAAGGAAAATCTCCTGCGGGTATTGCTGCGGGAGCGATTTATTTGGCTGCCTATTTAAAATCAGAACAGATTACGCAATATAGTTTATCTAAAGTAGCTAGGGTTACTGAAACTACTTTAAGGAAACATTATAAAAATTTTAGGACACATATTGATTTACACGAACATATTCTCCCTATTTAAAGTAAGCATAACAATTATCATGAATTTTATTTGTTATAGTTCTAACAATATCGTGAACAAGTTCCCGAGGTATTCTTTCTAGGGATTCCTTTAGTTCCTCTTCTACTATTTTCTCAGTTTGATCTGCAAATTCTTCAAATGATAAATTTATTGCGTAATTATTCGTCCCTATTCTACCTTTGGCCTTGTTTTTTGTCTGATCTTCTTTCAAATAGGTTCTTATAAGCAGGTCTAATTTATTTATTAAATTAATTTTTAAGTAATCTTTAAAACCATTGACCAAGGTATCTATTAATACCGAATTTATTTTAACATTTTTTCTTCTATTGTTATATAATATTTCAGTGTTTGTCTTATTGAACTTGCTAATCTCTTTTCTATGTAGAAAATTTTCGAAGTAATTTAACAATGGAGTAGATTTAAATACATTTTTAAGTTCATTCATTGCAATTTCTCGACCTTTAATTGTTATGAAGTTAATCTGAGGTCTAAAACCTACTCTCGAGATTAAATTCTTACTCTTTAAAGTTGTTAAAATTATGGATACTTGACTCTTATTTCGCTCTAACCAAGATTGAATCTCTTTAAATTTCGCACCATTTTTTCGAAAATTTAAAAAAATTAATACTTTTAATTGGATAAGTGAAAGAGAAATATTTTCACTTTCATTATCATAAACACTTACTAATCTATTCATCTCATCCATACCTATTTATTCTTTTATTCAAAAATTTCCTTAATTATTTTGTATAACCTTATCATATCGTTTACTATTTGTAAACTAACT
>JBHLME010000014.1:0-50002 GCA_048938445.1 Promethearchaeota archaeon
GTCTTTCAATCTTATCTTAATTAGATGGTTAATTTCATGCTCCATAATTAGAATACAACCCTTTATTTTTTTATTTTGGATCTTTTAAACCCTTACTACCTAAAAATACATATGAAATTTGGACTTATAAATTTAAGTCCTAATTTTTTTTCATTTTTTTAGGAAGCATTCTTCATTTTCTTATCTTTTGTGGTCTTGCTTGTTGATAATTTCCATCATTTGCTACAAGAATATTACTAAACATTTGTTTAGATTTGGTCAACAATTGTTGATGATGTATCAAGAATTGATGCTTGACGGTGGAAGGAGCGATTTTTTATACCAGTATTTATAGGCTAAAACTTTAAATTAGTACGATGCCTATTAGTTCTATCAAACGTTTGTTTAAACAAATAAGCACTTGTTTTATTAAATTTTTGTGGATTTTTTAATAAGGTCTTGGTGAATTTTATGGAAAAAGAAAAAAGCAACAAGAGTTTTCTTCAGTGGGAGCAAGAAGAAAAGCCGAAGGGGGAGGAAGAGCTTCATTTTCAGAAACAGAGCAATGAGATGATGAATCAGATATTGAAACTTAATCCTATTGACCCAATCAATGATGTATATCGGAAATTCATCGATTTGATGAATCTGGAAGAGCAGGAGCAAGAGCTTCAGTGGTGGGCAGCAAATATTTACGTTCACTTCTTGACAAGATTTGTATGGCGCATCGAAGTGCAGAACGTTGACGGTCATATGTTCCCGCAGTATGGCAATAATAAAGGATATGGCGGTATCCTCGTCTCAAATCACGAATCGCACTTTGACCCGTTTTTTGTGGGAAGTTCAACAGAAAATATAAGAATTAATTGGCTTTCGAAACGCGATAATTTCCGAACACCTCTTGTCAGGTCACTCTTTCGAAATTTAGGCGCTTATGAACACAATAAAGATAACCTTCAAGAGACATGGGATAAATCCAAAAAACTCTTGGAGTCCGGTCAGTGGATTGGTATCTTTCCGGAGGGCACTCGAAATATAGATGGGTCTATGGGTCCTTTCAAAACAGGAGCCGTGCGCTTAGCCATTGAATGCGGGGTGCCGATTGTACCATCTTGTGTACTTGGTTCTCGTGATGTCTTACCGAAAGGAAGTATGATTCCGATGCCAAAAAAAGTAACGGTACGCATAGGAAAACCAATTTTTTATGAGCAATATTCTAAAGACGATATTACTTACGATTTAATTAGGAAATTATCAGACGAGTTGAGACAGGAAGTAGTTGATCTGATCGAAGGAAAGCACGACTACGCTTATTCTGTCTCGGAAATGAGAAAAAAATTAAGAACTCCAGAAGAACTTTCAATCGGGACTCCTGATAGTGCTCAAAAAGAGTCTAACAAATTTAATAAATATCTAAAACATTATTGGAAGAGTTTTTTACAGCTCATTGATGATTCCTGGTACACTCTTATAAAAACAACCGAAGTGCTTGGAATTCGGCGACAATTTGAATTGCTCTGCTGGCAATTTAATGGACATTTCATAGACAAGTTAATGTGTAATTTATTGATACCATACAAGGCCGTGGATTATGATAAATACTTACCTAAAGAAGGTGGCGCCGTCGTATGCACTAACCATAATTCTGAATGGGATGTCATCATTAACGCTGTAGCCATCCAACAAGCAGGTCGTAGAGTGTATCAAATGGCCAAAGAATCACTATTTCAAATGCCTATAGTCAATGCTTGGATAAGAACACACCTCGCATTTCCTCTGATGAGAGGAGAACATGATGAAGGAGCATATTGGTTTGCGAAAGAGCGGCTAAATGAAGGAGAACTTGTTCTTGTATATCCAGAAGGAACCACGGTTGGTGGTCCTGAAATACTGGAAGGTCATACAGGTGCAATGCGTTTAGCAATTGAATGCAAAGTCCCAATCATCCCGATAGGGATTACCGGCACGGAAAATACATATCCTAAACATGCCAAGATGCTTAATTTTGGAAAGGGAAGCGTGTTCAAGATGGGTCCATTGTTCACTGAACATTCTCAATATTTTGATAAAACAATGCCTGATTATGATGAATTAAAGCGTCTCACGGATAATTTAATGAAAAAAATTGAAAACTTGCTCGTCTACAAGGATCCAAAAGTATAACTGAAAACAATATTAATGGGAATGAAGAGCATGGAAGCATTTGAAAAAAAAGAGATACAAAAATTCAAGATTGGAATTCCACAGGCACTACATTTTTACAGGTATTTTCCTTTTTGGAAAAAAATTCTTGAAGAATTAGATGCGGAGATCGTGTTGAGTGGTCCTACGAATAAAAAGATCGTCGAAGAAGGGGTTCAACAAGGATTTGGCGAGCTATGTATCCCTGTCAAGCTTTATTATGGTCATGTATTAAAATTAATTAGAGAACATCCCGATTTAGATTATCTTTTCGTTCCAAGATATGTTGCGGAGGTAGAGGACGCATATTTCTGTCCTAAATTCTTGTCTCTTCCTGATGTCATTAAAATCCTTCCTAATTGTCCCAAATTATTGAATTTTGAGGTAAACGTGAAGGAATTTCCGATTACAACCTCTGCGATTGAACTCGGCAAGCAACTTGGTAAGAGCCAAGCACGTTCTATAGAAGCCTATAATGCTGCGAAAAAGTATTATAAAGAATATCAAGATTTTTTACGAGAAGGAGCGTCGGTGAACCATGCCTTGCGCCTTGTCAAGAGGGGGCTTCCTTTTAAATTGCCCAAAAAAAAACAGAAAAGTGATGTAAAGTTTTTTCTTTTAGGTCATGGATATAACATATTCGACACCTTCATCAACCTTGATTTCCAGAAAAAACTCGCGGACCAAGGTGTCGAAGTGATCACGATTGAAAACTTGCCTGAAAAAATATTTAAAGTGCCCGTAGTAATAAACCGAAAACTTCGTAATTATTGGAGGCACGAGGAGGAAATCATGCAATCGATACGATATTTCCTTACTACAGGTAAGGATGAAATTGATGGCGTTATTTTCCTCATCAGTTTCGCTTGCGGACCGGATTCTATAATTTCCGAACTTATCATGAGGGACATGAAAGTGGTGGGCTTGCCATTCTTGGAAATCATTATGGATGAGCATTCAGGAGAAGCTGGGCTTTTAACAAGAATCGAAAGCTTTACAGAAATGATACGGCGTAAAAAGAAGAAATTGGATATGGAAACAGAAAAAGGGAAAGTATCCTAAAAATGTCTTTCTGAATTTAACAAGATTCTTCTATGTTGTACTATTTACTACTCCTAATTATTTCATTTTCTTTCTTGGATGAGATTATTGATTATTTTATATCAAAAATTACACTTAATTTACTCTCAACATTATAAAAGAAGAAGATATATATAGAACGTTATATAATGATATTCAAAAAAAGATCACTAAATTAGAATTTAATTTATGATAAAAGAGAGCACGATTAATGATGATTAGTAGTGAATTTCCACCTAATTTTACCTCCGAGCAACTTATTAACTTGTATAAAAAAATGTTGGTGATTCGTGAATTTGAGAAAAGAATTTCTAAAGATGTGGGTCGAATTAATTCTGTTTTAGTTCATGCTTATACAGGTCAGGAGGCCATTGCTGTTGGAGCTTGTGCCGCGATTAATGAAGATGATTACATTACATCTACACACAGGGGCCATGGTCATTTTATTGCCAAGGGTGGGGATGTTAACTCGTTAATGGCAGAAATATA
Source organism: Promethearchaeota archaeon (assembly GCA_048938445.1). GTDB lineage: Archaea > Asgardarchaeota > Lokiarchaeia > Sigyniarchaeales > SOKP01 > FT1-020. Next base: position 3,730 of record JBHLME010000014.1, read on the forward strand.
TGGAAAAGAGGGTGGAATTTGTAAGGGTAGAGGAGGTTCGATGCATGTTGCAGATTTTTCAAAAAACATGCTTGGAGCAAATGGTATTGTCGGAGCAGGACCTCCATTAGCCTTAGGAGTCGCTTTAGCTTCAAAAATGAGAAAAGAAGGTAAGGTCGTTCTTACTTTTTTTGGTGACGGGGCATCAAACCAAGGTATGTTGCATGAATCGATGAATTTAGCAGCGACTTGGAAGCTTCCTGTAGTTTTTATTTTAGAAAACAACAATTATGGCTGGAGCGCTCATACCAATAAGGTAACAGCAATAAAAGATTTGTCACTTCGAGCGCAAGGGTATGGATTTAAAGGCATTACCATAGATGGTAATGATGTCATCCAAGTATATAATGCTACAAAAGAAGCTGTCGATTATGCACGTGAAGGAGGTGGTCCTACACTAATAGAATGCAAGACATATAGATGGTCGGGACAAACTATAACAGACGCTGATGACTATCGTTCGAATGATGAAAAGGAAGAAGCAAAAACCAGATGTCCGATTGAGCTTTATAAAACAAGGCTCATCCGGGGAGAAATAATTGATCAAAACATGATTCAAGAAATTGAAGAAAAGGTATTAGGAGAAATTGAGATCAGCGTTAAATTTGCGAAAAAAAGCAAGAAACCTGATGTTGATGCCGTATTAAATGATATTTATAAAAATCCAATAAACTTGGGAGGTCGATAAAATGACTGAAGGATCGGTTAAAATGAAGGGATTGGAGGCCATTCGGCTAGCGATTGAAGAAGAAATGGAGTCTGACGAATCAGTATTCATGTTAGGAGAGGATATTGGAGAATTTGGGGGTTGTTTTAAAGTTACAAAAGGATTAATAGATAAATTTGGTCCTGAGAGAGTTCGAGATACCCCAATTAGTGAAAATGCCATTTTAGGCTGTGCTGTGGGAGCAGCAATGGCAGGAATGCGACCCATCGCAGAGATCATGTTCGCAGACTTTTTGTGTGTGGGCATGGAAATGATCGTGAATCAAGCAGCAAAAGCACGGTACATGTATGGGGGTCAAATTGACGTTCCTGTCACAATAAGAGTTCCATTTGGAACAGGAATAAAGGGTGCTGCCCAACACTCGCAGTCATTTGAATCCTGGTTTATGCATATCCCGGGATTGAAAGTTGTCTTACCTTCACACGCAAGTGATTTTAAGGGTTTGCTAAAGACTGCCATTCGGGATGATGATCCCGTCATTTTCTTTGAAAATAAGAAATGTTATTACTATACCGAAGAGGTGCCTTTAGACAAGAATTTTACCATACCATTTGGTCAAGCAAAGAAATTCACTGAAGGAGATGACGTGACAATCGTGGCAACTGGAGCAATGGTCCACGAAAGCATTATGGCTGCTAAAAATTTAAAAAAGGAAAACATAAACTGTGAAGTCATAGATCCAAGGACCTTAGTTCCATTAGATAAAAACACAATCCTCAATTCAGTTAAAAAAACAGGGTTATTAGTCATTGTAGATGAAGGGTGTAAAACTTGTTCCGTAAGTGCAGAGATTGCAGCACTTGTAGCTGAGGAGGGATTTGACTATTTAAAGCAAAAAATTGTAAGAATAAATACCCCAGATGTTCCAATTCCATACGCTCCAATTTTAGAAAAACAAATCATTCCAAGTGCGTCGTTAATCGAAGATATAGTTAAACAGCAATTTTAATAAATTTAAATTATTAAATCAAAAACTCTTAGTATTTATTCTTGATTTACATAATTTAAGTAATAATTTTTAATATTCTCGAGATATTTTGGTATTTTTCTATACCAATTGGTCTCTAAATCTTCCAAATTATCATACTGAATGTAAAAGTAAGGGGAAAGATCAAAAGGAGCACTCTTCTGCCTTTTTTCATTATTAAATAAAATGACTTTTTTTCCTAAAGAAAGAAACATTCCTGTTTCCAGGTATGCATTGACATTAGGAGGATTGAGTATTAATAAACCAAAATCGTATGAACGTGCTATCCTACAGAAATCACACGTTTTAATATCCAAACCTGTCACCTCAGATGGAAAATCGATTTTAATCAATGAATCCTTGTTCTGAATATCAATTAAAGATTTAATTGTATCAATTTCTTGAGAATATTCACTTTTAGTATCATTTGGAAATTCATACATGACAAATCCATTAATGGATGGCTCTTCTATTTTCTGTTTTATTTTATCAATTTTACTGCAAAATGCATCTAGTTCTTCGTGTAAAGGACAGTTAAGGAACTTTTGTTTATAAAGATAATCTCTTAATTGTTTTTTGTTCTCAACCAGCGCCTTTTGAGATAAAATAATGTCATTATTCAATTGTTCATCTAATTCTTTGACCTTTATTAATGTTTTATTAAGGTCATATTTAATAGAAAAATCATGTGCTTTATCAATTATGAGTTTAGCAGCAGAAAAATCGTGGTTATATGTACGATTCTTTGCTTCTCCTAAAAGTTCCATTATGAAAATAATCTGATCTTCTATAGAAATATCTTCTTCTAGAGATGGAGATATTTCAAGAGATTCTTCTATACCTATTATTTTATAAGCTAAAGAATTAAAGGCTTGTTCAACATTTTCTCCTGTCTTTGAAGACGTTTCAAAATAACCGACAAGATTATATGTTTTTAATGCATTTTCAATTACACTTGAATTAACTGTATTAGGATGGTTTTCATTCACATATTTTTTTGTTCTAATTAAAACAATGGGCAAGTCTTTATATTCTTCACGTAAAAGCGAAATCCATTCTTCAATACTATTAAGAGCATCTTGTTTAGTACCATCAAACATTAATAAAGCACCATTGGCGCCCCTAACATATACATTTAATAAATATCTAAATCTTATAGCACCGTTTAAATCCCAAATATGAAATTTTACTGTATACCCATTAATTATAATTTCTTTTACATAGAAATTCACACCAAGAGCAGAATCAGAACCTTCACTATATCCTCCCCGAGCATGTCTACTTATAAGATCTGTCTTTCCAACCCCTGAATCTCCCGCTACAACTACTTTTAATGTATAATCCGTCATGATTTTTAGATGATAACCCAGAGGATTTCTTTTTAAAAATAATTTAAAAAAATATTGAATATAATTAAATTTAAAATTTATTGTTTTCTCCATTTGCGGAGAGGATATGCAAAAATTTACTTATATAATACATTTAAATTTTGTTTAAAAAGGGGGCTCCTGCTACCAAGACCAACTACGGTCCCTAATTGAAATAGAATGAGCAAGTTGAATGCAATCGTATTTCTACAATAACCAAAAGACAAAAATCCAAGATGGTAGCAGAAACCATTTTTTTTAAAGAATATTCTCTTTTTAGAATTTCAATTCACTTCCTATTTTAGGGATCTTTCCCTATCGTGACTTTATGGAGATCTTACTGTTTATAGGAAAAAATTCAGCATTAGAACATCATAACAAACTATTCCAAGCACTCTGAAACCAGGGATAATAGTTATAACTCTAATTAAGAACCTTTTCCTTTCGAAATGTAACGCCTCTCTTTGATTGTAAAGTCATATTTTAAATATATAAAAAAAAGATTCGAATGGTATTATATAAAATAGTGTGGAATGATATTGAAGGAAAGTATTTTTTTTAAATAAACAATTCCAGATTGTTTCTTCATTCATCTGAGTATATTGCAATATTCAAGGCTTGCAGATCTGATGAGCCCATTATTTCTTCTCTTATAAAAATTTGGAAAGGATAAAAAAAAGAAAAAAAAAAGTGAGTTAAAGTTATTTTATTTTAATGGTTTTTCAGATGCTTTAAGGTGTTTTGAACAATTTATTTCTTTTAATCAATATAAAACTGATTAAGCCTATTATAGCTATACCAGCAAAAATTAGAAAATAATTTCCAAATGGTATGAAGGGTAAACCAACGTTGCACCCTTGCGTAGCACTTGAAGATAATGTATAAGGAATATCAGTGCCCGCATTAATGAGCTCAATTTTAATGTAATAATAACCATCAGTAGTAATGCAATCGTAATTGATTGTTTCTCTATTTGAGGAACCCGTGCTCGAATCAATTACAATCTCATTAAAATCATATAAATATAGTTCAATATCATAAACAGAACTACTCCAATCGATCTGAACTGTCAGAGCGTGCCCAGTATTCAAATATACTTTAAACCAATCATCATCATATTGACTTATCTGTAAAGTACCATAATAAGTAGTTAAAGCAATTGTATAAGCGTCGTTAAATGTATCATTCTCTTCATAAGAATCATCAGCTTTAGCGATAGCAATGCTGGAAAAACATATCAAGAAAAAAACACTCAGTCCAAATAATATTAGTTTTTTAGGTTTTATCATTTTTCTTTCGCCATTTTAAATTTGGATAGTCAATTTAAATTTTATAACTTGACAATTTAAAAGTTTTGAAAAAATTTTGATTGATTGAATTTATTTTTCAATGAAAACTTGAAATTTTAATAATTTACTTCAAGAATTTACCAGATGCCTTTAAATATATTCCTGTTGAATTATATTGATGTGAGTAAAATTTAAAAAAAAATTAATTATACGTAATAATAGAATAAATAATACATATTTAAGAATAAATGTCGCTAAAAGATGGAATAGACAGTAATGAATTGAAAATAAGAAGAGAATTAAGAAAAATTGCCCGTGAGCGTCAAAAGTTTGCTACGGGAATAACACTTGGATTCTTGTCAATCTCATTGGTTTTTTATAACTTAATCTATTTTTTCTCAGAACAAAGACTATTTTTTTTTATAATCCTGATTGTTTTAAGCGTCGTAATAAATGTCACCATTTTAACCCTTGTTACTTTTATTTTTAGTTCCATCATCCTATCTATTGAAGAAATTAATGATTTTAACAAGAAATACAATAATAGCATCCATCTGGACGATATATGGACAAAATCATTCCAAAAACCTAGGAGGTTTAACAACATCTTAAGTTTTATTATCCTATTTCTTCTCAATCCAATTATAATTTCATTATTGATCGTGATTGAGCCGATTGGATTTTATATTAGTTTCGTTGTCAATCTCATTTTGAACTTGATATTTATTCATACGTCAAAAGAATTTTTAAAAGAGGTTTCTAATTACCTATCAGGTTCAAAAAAATTTATCTACGGTGTTTGGATATTCTCTTTACTAATTCCACTCATATTTGTCATTTTTTATAAATTTCTGTGATTTTCCTCTCTTAATTATTTATTATTATTTTTATTTAAATGAAAGGACTCCAAACTTACATAAATGCTTTTTTTTATCTGAAATGAATATATATTTTTTATAGTGTAAAGTTTAAATTACTTAGATCCCTATTTATTTTATTAAAACAATTGTTTGATCAAATAGATACTTCTTTATTAAAAAAGTGTTAATTTTTTAATAAATATTTTAAATTCAATCTTTTATAACGAGAAAATAGCGTCTCTAGAGGATTCAGTTAAAATGAAAGTTAGCTTTCCAAACATGGGATTTAATCGGGTAGCGTTCAAGACATTCTTTGAGCAAATGGGTGCTGATGTTATCGTTCCCGAGCCAACGAACCGAAACACGCTAAAGTTTGGCGTGAAGCATAGTCCTGAATTTGTTTGTTTCCCATTCAAAGCAACTTTAGGAGATTTTAAAAATGCGTTGGATCAAGGCGCAGATACGCTAGTGATGGCAATTGATTGCGGTCCTTGTCGTTTTGGTTTCTATGCTAGCGTTCAAGAGCGCATCTTAAGAGATCTTGGATACAAAGATTTCAAGATGATTCCCTTAGATCAAGCGGATTTACTCGAATTTAAATGGGTTAAGACACTATTCGCTACATCTGCTCATAGAGATTTAAGAATGTATGCAAATGCTGTAAAAGCTACTATTTTTCTCTTAAAAAAGGCAAAATTACTTGAAGATATCCAAACAGCCGAAGGAATCTTCAGAGCATACGAGCAAAATCAAGGGGATACCACGAGAGTTGTTGATGAGTTATTACAGAAACTCGAGGACACAAACACGTTGAAAGGTTTACGGCAGTTTCGTGACGTTATAAAAGAAGATTTTTCAAAAATGGATATTGATAAGAAGAGAGAACCCCTTCGAGTAGGGCTCTCTGGTGAGATTCACATAAGTTTGGAACCTTATGTTAATCTTGACATCCGTCGTAAGTTAGGAGAATTAGGTGTTGAAATTCATCAATCCTTGAGTCTTTACGACTGGGTAATGCATAAGTTACATTTAAATTATCATCGAAAATGGTTGGAGCATTTGGCACGACCACACGTTCCAATGGATATCGGTGGCGAATGCGTGTGGGTATTAGGAGAATATATCGATAAAGCTAAGGCGGGTTTTGATGGATTCATTCACCAATACCCTTTTACATGCATGCCAGAGGTTACCGCCCGCACGATAATTACAAACAAGTTAAAGAAAATGTACGATCTCCCAATAATCTATTTCTCTTTTGATGAACAGTCTGGAGTTGAAGGCATGAGGACAAGATTAGAAGCTTTTGTAGATTTAATGGAGGGTCGTCGTGAAAAATTCAAAAAGGAACAAAGGACTCATGAAGAGTATGGAAACAATTTTTATCACGAATGTATTAAATTAGTTCAAATAGAGTAATGGTATGAATATATGGTTCAAGTATCAGATAAAATAACCAGTGAAGATAACAAGAAAGATGCTTTCTTAGGAATTGATGTCGGAAGCGTTAGTTTAAAATTCGTCTTGATAGATACAGATGGAAAAGTTTTAACTCACGTATTTTTGAGAAATAAGGGTTCTCCAATTGACTCGGTCAAGGATGGCATGGCAAAGCTAAGAGAAACAATACAAGATAATGAGGAATTACAGGAATACGCGATAAGAGCATGTGGAACAACTGGTTCTGCTCGTTATCTTACAAAAGCTATAGTAGGTGGCGATTTAGCAAAAACAGAGATTATTGCTCATGCGGTTGCAACGCAATCAATGTTTCCTGATGTGAGGACGATATTAGAAATTGGTGGACAAGACTCAAAAATCATCATTCTTCGAGATGGAATAATCATTGATTTCGCTATGAATTCTGTGTGTGCTGCGGGAACTGGTTCTTTTCTTGACCATCAAGCATCAAGGTTAGGTATTCCTATAGAAGAATTTGGAGGACATGCCGTTAAATCTAAAAAACCCGTGTCAATTGCTGGAAGATGTACCGTATTTGCCGAATCTGATATGATACACAAGCAAAATGCGGGGCACTCTAAGGAGGATATAATAGCGGGTTTATGTGATTCTTTAGTTAGAAATTATTTGAATAATTTATCCAAAGGTAAGGATTTGGAAGAACCCGTTGTATTTCAAGGAGGTGTTTCATATAATCAAGGTATCGTAAAAGCTTTCGAGCGTCATCTCAATTGTAAGGTGGTCGTTCCTAAATATAACGTGTTAATGGGTGCGTTAGGGATGGCAATTCTCGTAAGAGATTTTTACGTGGATCACGAGACAGAAACGTTATTCAGGGGTCTCGAAGTATCGGATCTCGAGTTCAAGACATCAGCATTTCATTGTGGTGATTGTCCTAATAATTGTGAAATTGTCCAAGTCAAGTTACCTTCAGATGAAAATAAAGTCATAGCCCGGTGGGGCTCTAGATGTGGTAAATGGGAGGTGTTTTAAGTGTCGGACCTATTAAAAAATATTCTCAAGCAATTCAACGAGTTCAGCGAGGATGTTCTCGAGACAATCAAGCATAAAGCCCGATTATCCACGCTTTTTGATGTTTATCTTGAAAAAGTTATTCCATCATTCGTAAACGAGAAGGATCTCAAGGAGTATTACGAAAAAAGGATGGAAGAAGTAAATGAATTTATATATAAATTATAATTAGAGGTTTAAAACAAATGGTCGAAATTCCATTAGTTACGGAAGAAAAGGATGAGAAAAAGGACGATCGAATGGCTCTTGCTGGAGATTTGCTCTATGCTGCCGTGAAAGGTATTGGAGGATTGGCATTGAAAGCCTTTACGAATTTGGAAATTGAAGGAAAAGAGAAGATTCCTCTCTTAGGGAAAGCAATTCTTACGACAATTAGTAAAAATTCGATGCGAGACATGCTCATCATCAGTCAATTAACCGGTAGAAAAGTGCATTTCATGGTGGATCCAAAACTCATGAAACATGAAATTGCGGGGCCAGTTCTTAAGACACTTGGAATGTTCAGGAGCACTACCAGCAAGGAAGATACAGAGCCAATTGATAAGGTGTTTGAAATTTTAAATCAGATGGGAGATTTAGTTGCAATGACTCCTGAAGCCAAGTTTGATCGTGAAATACAAGTCAAATCAATAGCCAGCATAATCAAATTTGCAGCTCTTGGAAAAGCACCAATTATTCCGTTGGCAATTTATGGCACGGAGACGAAATTATTTGGCGCAATTAAAGCAAAGGGTCTAAAAGTCAAAGTGGGAAACCCTATTAATTGTCCCATGAAGCTCACGAGAGATAAAAACAGAGATCAACGATACGAGCTCGCAGAAGATATTGTAAACATAATTGATACGATGCGAACGGATCCGGATTTTTGATATAAATTGTAAGGAAAAAAGAAAAGAATAATAAATTTGGAGGTAGATCCCATGGAAAATTTATTAAAAACAGAAGGAAAATATAAGAAAAGTATAAAAGATTCTGAGTTAAAGAGAATGTTCAAGGAATTGGTTGTAAATGACACGGAGGAGGAGAAAGTCATGAATGACCTGTTCTATAAATCTGTCAAAATGGTATTTGATACCGGTTTTCATTTAGCCAAGGAGTTAAACGAAGACTTGCTAGCAGATACTCACGATAAGAACATTTAATATATTTAACTCAACTTTTCTTTTTTCCTCTTTTGATATTAATTTTTTTAAATTTGTAATTAATTCTTCAATTTGAATAGCATTTTTTTTTTTTACTTATATAGATTGAAAATGGGAAAAATTTAAAGATTTCAAGTATTACGATACAGTTTATAATTGCATCAATATTTTAGTTATTTTATTAGAAAAGGAAATAGATGCCCAAAATTAAACTAAAATGTCTAAATAATCCAAAGGCTTAAATAAATCTTCTTTTATAACTTCTATAACTCTATAATTAAACATAAAATAAGATAAATAATGTCTGCTGTAGAACCTACAATTACTAGTGTCTCAGTATTTATTATAATGATAATATTAATCGCCTTTATAGGTGTCTATCTTTTTTATAAATATACTGAGGAAAAGATTAAAGAACTTTTTTTTTTATCAATATTTCATATTGCTGTGGCCATTGTTGTTTTAATCAGCATGCTTGAGGCATATAATTATGGCGTTATTTATTCCATTCTTGTTAACATCTCTTACTATTCAAGTGCTATTTTCTTTTCGATATTCATTCATAAAACATTCTATAAGGAAAAAAAAAGTCCAATTTATATATTTTTAGCTCTTTTTACGGTGATTTTCATTGTTTCAATAATATCTGCGCTATTATATGTTCCAAATTCACCAAAGGATTTGTACTACATGTTAGAAATTCTTACCATAAATATAATAGTAATTTTGATGTTTTTTTGGTATGGATACATTGCAATCAAACAATATAAGGAACTCAAGACGCAAGACATTCAACCTTGGATAAAAAGACGATATCAAATTAGTAGCATGACTTCATTCTGTTTCGGAACAAGTGGTTTGGTTTATATTATTTTTGAAATAATTAATTGGATACCTGATGAATTATATATAAGAGAAATTAATCTCTTAATCATTGCGATTCTATTGATTATTTTTGGAATTGGTTCTTTTATCGCATGGGTAATGCCAAAATCACTAAAGAAATATTTTAATCGTAACTTTAGTATACCCTCTGAAGAAGAGATGACAGAAGATGAGATTATGAAACAGATGATGGAGGATTAGAGATGTCCGAAGATATAATACAATTTTTGGGACAAAAATTAGCAGCAAAAATCGACAAACCTTTAATGCCTTCAAAAGGTATCATAAGATTAGCAATCAAGGATGATCATGGAGAATTTAAAAATATGACGTTTGATAAATTAAAGTATTCTTTAAAAAATGGGTTGAAAAAACGCCTAGAAAGTATTAATATTTCAAATTCTGATGAAGTATGCAATTATTTACTCAAAGAACTTATTTCAAATCAATCCCTACTTACAATGGCAAAATTTTAATTATTTTTTTTTATTTTAATTTGATAACTCCCTTAAAAGGAAATCTTTATTTAAAAATGAAATCTTTAAGGGATATTATTATGAATATATTAATGTAGATTTAAAGAGACCTCTAACAGTTTTGATATGCTTGGACTTATTTAAATTTTTATTCCTAATTTTCATAAATCCTTATTTTTTGATGAATGAAAGCAAAAGATTGTGTAATTGAAAAAAATTTAAATATTCAATCTAACATAATAATCTAAATTTAACTTCAAACTAGTGAATTTAATTATGTCTTTAGGACCTGTAGATTATGTTAATGGAATTACAAGCATTATTTATTTTATTGTTTCAATTATTATCGCTTTTATTATCATGTCAAAATATTTTAAATATAAGACTACTTCTTTTCTTTTTGTAGGATTTTCAACGATTGGTTTAGTTTGGCCTTATCTTGCTACTATAGTTTCATTTTTGATGATGGTTTTCACTTTAAATCCTCTTCCAGATTCAGCATATTATATCATCGGAAATATCTTATTACCGATTACTACATCGACTTGGATTTATGCGGTTATAAAACTTTCACATGAAGGAAAAGAAAAGATAATTGTACCCATTGTATTTATTTTTATGGTTCTTCTTGCAATAATATATACTATCTTAGTATTTAGCCGACCAGATTTAATAGGAGAGAAATTAGGCATCATTGATGTTAAATACATTGGATTTGGATTATTTTATTTAATTATCGCGCTAAGTTTTGTTTGGATAGGATTAATCATCTTATTAAAAGATTTAATTCATTCTAGCGCACCCGATTTAAAATTAAAAGGAATTTTTCTTCTTTTTGGCTTATTAACCTATACAGTTGCTTCAATTTTTGATGGTTTCTTAAATTTAGAAATTCCCTTCCTATTATTAATGCGGATATTGTTAATGATAAGTTCTTTTGAGATGTATATTGGTTGGCTTTTACCCAAATCTGTTAAGAAGCTCTTTTTAAGAAAATGAATTTTTTTTAAAAAGTTTAAGGTATACATATAAGAAATTACGTTAGTGATAATTTAAGTTCTTAAAATGGAATGATCCTTTCCTTCTAATCCAGTTCAAAATAGATTTTTTTAATATAGAAAAAAGTGACTATTTATGCTTCAAATATATCCATAATTGCGATATTAAGTTTTAAATAGGAAAAATATAAAATAAAAAAGAAAATTATTAGCTCATTTTGTTAATATCTTGTTCTCATTGCTTGAATACGGAGCTTGGCTTTAGTGTTTCCTTCTTTATCTTCCAAGATGATATATTGAGTTTGCGAAGGTAAATCTATGGTAATGTCCATTTTAGCTATGGTTTGATCCTTTTTGAGATGATCTTTTTCTCTCAAGATTAATGTTAATTTTTGAAAAGATTCTTCCCCTGTTCTTACAGTTTTAAATTGACTCCAAATGTTCATATCTGCTTTAGATGTAAAAGTCTGCTCCTTCTTTAATTTAATCACACCTTTAAAAGGAAATCTCGATTTTAAAGCCTTGGGTCCATCCACCCTCAAGTAGAATTCTCCCACCCATCCTGCGATGTCATAATCCTTAAGAGTTTTCAGTGACATTAATTCTACACTAATATGATATCTCTCTTTCTCTTTTCCCACATTATCTTGAGTAAAACGCTCACCTGGTGCGTGAGTTTTCTTACCCTTAACATATACACGCTGTCCCATGTTTATTCACGTATACTTTTTATTCGTATTAGACAATACATTTTTTTTATGTTATAGATAACAAATAATCCTTATTTATTTTAGTTATTATTCCTAAAACAAGAGAAAATTGTGAATAAATTTTTTATAATATGATTATTATTCTTAATAATGCGAAATCTAAATGAAAAGCAATATAAGAATTCAACTAATTTCAACGCGCGTATCTACTTGCATCAAAAATTTGGTACTAATAAATATCTTTGGCCATTATGGATTTTTGATAATATTGATAAAGTGAATAATGCGAGAGTATTAGAACTAGGCTGTGGCAATGGATTATTATGGAGAATAAACGCAAGTAGAATTCCTGAAAATTGGGAAATTACATTATCGGACTTTTCGGAAGGCATGTTGAAAGATGCTAAAAAAAGTATTGGAAACGATATAGAGAACATACAATATAAAGTAATTAATGCAGAGAATATCCCGTACGAAGATAATACATTTGATATAGTTATAGCAAATCACATGTTATATCATGTCCCAGATAGGCAAAAAGCTATATCAGAAATTTATAGAATTTTAAAGAGAAGTGGTAAATTTTATGCCACAACGGCAGGAAAAGATAGCATGAAAGAAATAAGAGAACTCATCATGCAATATCATTCCATATCAATTCCAGTAAACTCATCAAATTCTCTTTTTGAAAATTTCTCTATAGAAAATGGAGAGCGACAATTACAAGAATATTTCGAAGAGATATCATCAAAAATATATCCAAATTTATTAAAAGTAACAGAAGCTAATCCTTTAGTTGACTATGTTATATCAATTAACGATTTGATTCCTGGATTAACTGTTTTAAATGAAAACCAGAGATTAAAATTTACAAAATTCATTCAAGATAAAATAGATAAAGCCCAATTTATAAAAATTTCATCAGATTTTGGAATATTTATTTGTAAAAAGATTTAATCTTATTTTATTATCAAATCTAAGATGAATTCTTTCAATATTTTATACTTTAAAGCAAAAATTTGATCCTAAGAAGAAGGAATTCTAAATTGCTTATTCATTTTCAAAATCAATTCGATTACTGATAAGGAAAATTACTAAATTACCATGATACATGATTTCTATACCATTTTTCTTGAAAAAGGAGGTTACTAGTGGTATTAAAGTAGGGCGGAAATCAGGATCATCATATTTGATTAAACTTTCATCAAAAAATTCCATCAAATATTTTCGTTCTATAATCATCTTCCTTAGATCTTCTCTTTTAAAGATAGATCTAATATGTTCTAGTGCATCATTCAATTTTGATACTGATTCATTGAATTTTTTTGGAACTTTCATGTTATTAAGAAATTTTTCATTATCCTTGAGAGTAAAGGTGTTGAACATCTGGTCTTCGGAATTTATATAACCAATTCTTATATTATCCTTGGTTAATTTTTCATCAATGGAAATTTTGACAACATATAAGAGCAGGTTAACGAGTTCATTGAATGATAATTTTTCATTATAAGAAGACAAGAGATAATTATTAGCAATATTGGAATTAAATCCCATGGCACAAGCATTATAAGACCTATAATTCCCATCCTGAGAATTCTTGAATACTTGAAGCCCATTCTTATCAACTCCAATAAAAAGCAATGTACAACCAAACGGACGTTTCCATCCAAATTGAGAATAATTCTGGCAAAAATGACCTACTCTTTTAGCTAAGGTTTCAAGCCGAATAGGCTTATCATAAGAGACTTTATATAATTGTGCTTTCTCCCTGGAATAGTTAATTAAAACTCTAGCATCTGATTCTAATCCAGTGCAAGCCACGCCAACATGCTCGTCAATTTTAAAACACCTTTCTAACTCTAATATTTCTCCTAATGAAGCTGGTTCATCAAGATGAATTAATAAACACGCATCAGTCTCAGATTTCAAAGCAACAGCGATGCTTCCCCTTTTTACTGCTTCTAAGGCAAAATCTTTTTGATAGTACATTATTCCTTACTTATAATTAATTTTTAGAAATTTGTTTAATACTGGAAATTTTGTTGAGAAATATAATAATTATTATAAGAAACAATATGATAGTATTCTTTAAAAACATAACATCGGATATGAACCTAAATAAGTCTCAGTAGACCTTATAAGAAGTTCTTAACATTAATTTTACTTCTATTAGATCGCTCAAAAATAATAAAAAATAAAAGAAATAATTTTATTATTTCTTTATGAGATGATAAAGCCTTATATTACCAGCAGTCTCAGCATTCGTGATGTCAAATCCATTTTTGGTAATGTAATCTTCAATATATTTCATTAAATTTTGACCAAAATCCTTTTTTTCAAATTCTTCTTTTATAATTCCCGAGGAACCAGTAATGGTCAATGAATGTCCTAAAATATTAACCGCAATTGTTTCAAGTTTAACCATAATGAATTCTAATTCAGAATCAGAATATATAAATATTTTGGATCTTTTACAAGAAACATTATCTCGAAATTATCTAGCAAAAAAATTATACATGTCTTCTAATAATCCTTGATTCTTTTCAAGGGATTATAATTTAAAAAAAATCATTATTTCTTTTTTAAAAAATAACTCTGTTCAAAAACTTAAATTTTAAGTTTTTTGGCCTGAAATTTTATCCTATAGATCTTTCTAAATATACCTGACTTTTTATTTCTCATAAAAAACAATTTCATCTAAATTTTTTAGTAATTTTAAAATATTCTTTTTTTTTAATTTTTAGATAGCAAATAATCCTTATTTATTTTTATTTGTTATTTATAAAACAATAATACAACTCATTATTTGAAATAAAAAGAACTTTTTGAATCCTGTAATTGAAATTAATCAATTTCAAGTTTATGAAGAGATTTAAAAAGAAATTCAGATAAGCTACAAAATTCAGAGATATGAATTTAAGTTAAAAATCGTATTAGTCATAAAAGAAAATCTCAATAGAAAAAAGTATATATAAATATTTTACTTCCTAACTATAACGAAAATCTTTTTTTGACAAAATTACCAATGAAGCTTACAAATTTTACTATAAAGGATTTATTTACTGATGAGGAGAAATTAACTTTTCTTGTTGGTGCGGGATGTTCTGTTGATGTTCCTTCCTGTTTACCAGCAGGACGCACTATGATTGAGACGATTATGAATTATACTTGTGTTAAATCTGAACGACATAGAATCCTCCAAATAAAAAACCTTCGATTTGAACAAATTGTTGAAATTATTCGAGACACATTAGATAGAAAATTAAAAATAATCGACTATTACGGACAGTGTGACAAACCGAACCTGCAACATTTCTTCCTAGCTGATAAGATTAAGAAAGGCCATTTTGTAATGACTACAAATTTTGATTTTTTAATCGAATATGCACTAATACGATTAGGTGTTCCTCAAGAAGAGATTAGTGTAAACATTACTCAACAAGATTTTGAAACGAATGATAACCCAATTAAATTATTCAAACAAGGAAAAAAAACACTTTATAAAATTCATGGTTCGACTAAAAATATAATTACAGAAGAGGATACAAGAGATTCTTTAGTTGCTACAATTCAAGCATTCGGTTCAGGGAAGGAAGGTGAGAACGTATTTCAAGTAGAATGGTTTAAGCGTTCTTTGTTCGAGAATATTTCAAAGAATCGTACCCTGGTTGTCATGGGATATTCAGGAAGTGATGATTTTGACATCGTTCCCACGTTAATGGTATTAAAACATCTTAAAAATGTTATTTGGATTAATTACACGCAAGATGATTGCGGAATGGAAAAAATTTATGAAATTAATGATCCTACCATTAAAGAAACTGAAAAGAAAGATAAAATAAATCGAATACTTGAGGATATTTACAGAATGAATAATGCTGAGCATATTTATAGGGTGGATGTGAACACGACGAGATTAATCGAAGAATTAATTGATTTTAGACCAAATCTAAGTTCAACTTATTTTTCCTTGAGCCCTATAACCTGGCTTAAAAAGAATGTTCCTCTTCCAAGCGAAATTGAGGAGTATTATATTCCTTATAAAATATTCAATGATTTTGGCATGTTCGATGATGCAATGAAGTGCTCCAAGATGATCCTTAAAACTGCTGAAAAAAATAGCAATAAAAAATGGAAATCTACTGCTTTAAACAACATAGGATTCTTATTATATAGTAAAGGTGAATTAGACGAGGCATTGAAGCTTTACCAGGAAGCTTTGGCAATTGGGAAGCAATTGGGCGATTTACAGGGGATAGCTTCGAGATTAAATAATATTGGATTAATATTAAAAATTAAAGGAGAATTGGATGAGTCTCTGAAGCTTTACCAGGAAGCGCTGCTAAATGACAAGCAATTGGGCGATGCGAGGGGGATAGCCACGAGATTATACAACATTGGAAGAATATTATATGAAAAAGGTGAATTGGATGAGGCAATGAAGCATTACCGGGAAGCACTAGCAATTGAGGAACAATTCGGTTACCTTGGGGAGAAAGCCAGCTCCCTTAATAACATCGGATTAATATTAAAAAATAAAGGTGAATTGGATGAGGCATTGAAGTACTATAAAGAAGCACTGGCAATTGGCGAGCAATTAGGCGATATACCGGGGAAAGCTACGAGATTAAACAATATTGCATTGATATTAGAAGATAAAGGTGAATTGGACGAGGCAATGAAGTTTTACAAGGAGGCGCTGACAATTGACGAGCAATTGGGCAACTTACAGGGGAAAGCCACCAGGTTAAACAATATTGGAAAATTATTAGAAATTAAAGGTGAATGGAACGAGGCAATGAATTTTTACAGGGAATCACTAGCAATTGACGAGCAATTGGGCGACTTGCAGGGGAAAGCCACCAGGTTAAACAATATTGGATTGATATTAGAGAATAAAGGTGAATTAGATGAGGCGCTGAAACATTATCAGGAATCGCTGGCAATCGGCGAGCAAATGGGTGACCTGCAGGGAAAAGCAACAAAATTAAGCAATATTGGATCGATTTTAAAGATTAAGGGTGAATTAGATGAGGCACTGAATCTTTACAGGGAGGCGCTGGCAATTGACGATCAATTGGAAGACCTACTTGGGAAAGCCGCGAGGTTAAACAATATTGGATTGATATTAGATGAAAAAAATGAATTGGACGAAGCATTGAAGTATTACCAGGAATCATTGGCAATTACCGAACAATTGGGTTATTTAAGCGGGAAAACCATGAATCTTGTAAACATTGGATCATTATTAAGTAGTAAGGGCGAATTGGACGAAGCATTGAAGTATTACAAGGAAGCGTTGGCAATCACAGAACAATTGGGGGACTTGAAAGGTAAAGCAACTATTCTTAATAATATCGGATTTTTATTGAAAAAAAAAGATGAATTGAACGAGGCAATGAAGTATTACCAGGAAGCGTTAGCAATTGATGAGCAATTAGGAGACCTTCGGGGGAAGGTCGCGAGGTTAAACAATATTGGAGGGATCTTAGAAAATTTTGGTAAATTGGATGAATCCTTGAATTATTACCACAAAGCATTAATAATCGATGAACAATTAGGTGATCAACTAGGAAAAATTTCAAGGTTAAGTTGTATCGGATTTTTACTTAAAAAAAAAGGTGATTTAAACAATGCCATAAAATATTATCAGGAAGCGTTGGTAATTCATGAACAATTAGGAGATTTAAGAGGAAAGACTAGGAGATTAAATACTATTGGATTAATCTTATATGAAAAGGATGAAGTGGACGAAGCAATGAAGTATTTCAGGGAAGCTTTGAAGATTGACGATCAATTAGGGAACTTAAAGGGGAAAGCTACTAGATTAAACAATATTGGATTTATTTTTCAGAATAAAGGTGAATTGGATGAGGCATTGAAGTACTATAAAGAAGCTCTGATTATCGCAGAGGAACTCAATTCTCCAGATGTAAAGACATATAGAAAAAATATTGACTTTGTATTGAATAAAATGAAGTAATAGTGATAAAATTAAAAGTAGAATCTCCCTTTAGGTCAATACTATCTTTATAAGATATAAGATTTTCAATTTAATTTGACTCACCATTACAGGATTTTGTTACTTCTATAATTTATACTTCATCTGGCTTTAATCTATAATTTTCGGTAATTTTTTCTCTAATCTAGTAATATTCAGATTTCATAAAAAAGCGATATATTGATTGATTCGGAATCTTGTGATTGAACTACATGAATAATATCAATATCAGGATTTTTTTTTAACCAATCATTCACGACATCATCTTTATTGAAAGAGCGGACAGATAATTTAAATGATATGTATTTCATTCCATTCACCTTTTTTTATTTTTTTCTAGGTTTATTTTTTATATGAAGAAATATAATTAAAATCTATTAATTAAATTTTAATATTAATTAAAAGTCAAAAATGTGTGAACTATGAAAAAAATAGGACATTTAATAATTGGTTTCATAATTGGAGCGGCATTAGCTAGTAGTGTTTTCATTATACTTCCTTTATTTTACCCAAATGTTTGCGCTACAAGATATTGTCATACTATCATTATTGATGGGGTGAATGATTTCAATAATAACGAACATTTTACGACTAGCTCAACTGGTTATGACGGGTATATCGCTTGGGATTGTTATTATATATATTTTGGATTGCATGGGCCTGATTTTGCAGCGACTGATGCTAATAAATGGGTTCTGATTTATATTGGAAATGGTGGTTCGGGTACAACAGCTGGTCAACTATATGGTACTCAAGGTCCAACACTTCCATTTTATGCTACTCATTACATACGATGGCGTCTGGATGATTTTGAGTTCAAAGCATTTGAATGGACAGGTTCATGGACAGATGCATCTTGGGATGTTTCTGGTGATGCTTATCGGAACTCAACCCTAGAATTCTTTGAAATGAGAGTTCCTATTGTAGATTTAGGATCTCCTTCAAATGTATTAGCACATGTGAGCATGATTGATGAATTTGGTAATTGGACTTATTCTGGAGTTCCTTCCACATCATTTACCGACGGAAATGACCCTGATTATACGAAATTTTTTCTATTTGATTTAGATGGTACTAGCGCTCCAGCAAATTATATTCCAATATAATTTTTTTTTTCTTTTTTAGTGAAGCTTACAAAGTAATAATATCTCTTATAAATTTCATCTATTTTTAATTGTTGCTCAAGCAAAATGATTATGAATGATCGTGAAACAAGTCTTTCGCGTAATTAAATATATATCTTGATATCATATGCATATGTCTTTAAGTAATACCACTTTAATCAAGATTATTTTAAAATTTTGAAAATCTTTGACTTATAATTTATAGAAATCCTTTTTTTTTTAAAGTGTGCATTATTTTATAAAAATTTAAAGGAGAAAAATATATAAAATGAAGAAGATTTCCAAAGAAGAGCTTTTAAAAAAATCAGAGATTCCATCCAAAAATGCGTTGAAAATGCATCCATTTTATAGAGGGAAAATTCAAATTCTGCCTCGTTGCACCATTTATAATTATGAGGACTTTAGTATTTGGTATTCTCCTGGTGTAGCAGCTCCCTGTAAAGAAATTTTTAAGAATAAAGAAAAAGTATACGATTATACTAGCAAGTGGAATTATGTGGCTGTAGTTTCAGATGGCACGAGAGTATTAGGATTAGGTAATATAGGCCCCGAAGCATCTCTACCAGTAATGGAAGGGAAGGCATTACTATATAAATATTTGGGGGGTGTTGATGCGTTTCCTTTGAGTATTGGCCCCAATTTATCCGCCGAAAAGATAATAGAGTTTGTAAAGTTAATACAACCTACTTTTGGAGGGATTAATTTAGAAGATATTGAATCCCCAAAATGTTTTACCGTGTTAGATACACTACGATCAGATCCAGAAGTTTCTATTCCAGTATGGCATGATGATCAGCAAGGAACGGCATGCGTAACATTAGCGGGATTAATAAATTCTCTAAGAATTGTTAATAAGAAAAAACAGGATGTAAAAATTGTATTTAATGGAATAGGAGCTTCAAACCGAGCAATAAGCCGCTTGTTAAAAGAGGATGGTTTTAATATTAAAAAATCAATATTTATAGATTCTAAAGGAATTCTATATTCAGAACGCCCTGATCTTCAAGACCCTTCTGATTATAAACAAGAAATTGCTCGATTAAGTAATCCTGAAGGCTTGCAAGGAGATTGTGGAGTAGCCTTAGAAGGAGCAGATATCCTCATTTCATTAAGCACTCCTGGTCCTGATGTAATTAAAAAAGAATGGATTTCAAAGATGGCTGACGATGCAATAGTCTTTGCTTGTGCAAATCCTATCCCAGAGATTTTTCCATGGGATGCTAGAGAAGCAGGAGCAAGAGTTGTTGCTACGGGTAGGTCTGATTTTCCAAACCAAGTAAATAATTCTCTTTGCTTTCCCGGTATATTTCGAGGCACTTTAGATGTGAGAGCGAGAACGATAACGGATGAGATGTGCATAGCGGCGGCATATGAATTAGCAAATTCTGTAAATGATATAAAGGGATGTTTGACTGAAGATTGTATTTTACCAACAATGGAGTATGAAAATTTGTTTATTAAAGAGGCCGTGGCAGTTGGATTAAAAGCTATTGAACAAAATTTAGCTCGAATTAAATTTTCAGAGGATGAGTTATTTGCTGAAGCTAAGAAACATATTGAAAATGCAAAAGCAAAAACAAACATTTTGATGAAAAAAGGATTTATTCCTCCTTTTAGAGATTATTTAAAATAATTTTATTATTATATCAAACTTTTCAAATAAATAAATAAAAATAAGAAGAGCGATTTGAATTAATTTATCTGTTCTCGACAATTTGGACAATATTTGAAAGGTTTACTAAATTTTGTTTTACAAGTTTCACAATATTTAATTTTGTTCATTTCTGCTTGTTTTTTTACCACTCCCATATAAACAGGTACAGGTTGCTCGAATTTATATTTTCTACTCGATGGTCTTTCTCTCATTGCTAATAGAGTTATTAGATTTGCCACGAATGCACTTATGGTAGTTGGTAATATTAATCCCAATAAATATAGACCGTTAAAGAATGTGAATATATATTCTGTTGGTGAAGCAGTCTGTCCTTGTTCTACAGTAATCCAATAAACACCTTCACCTAGTCCAAAAACTTGAATATAATGATCTCCGGATCTATATGGAGAATAAATAATATTTTTATTAATAGCACTAGTAGTAGTAGTAATCTCATAGCCAGAAATCATATAGGGATCGTCTCCTATTCTAATTTCAACATAATTTTTGGTGAAAGGGATGTATTGAAATTTGATGGTGTAAACAGTTCCTGTTGATAAGCTAATTACATGGTTTCTTGGAAGATATTCCTCTTTTCTTTCCCAATAGAACGTTGTATTATCAACATATAATCTAGTAGAAGTAGTATAAGGAATTATTGCTGTAACTATTAAAGGAACAAAAGAAAGTGCAGTTAATATTAAACATAATGCATATTTCTTCATTTTTTTTAGATTTTGTCTTTTTTCAATGAATTAATTAAAATTATTATTTAAAATTATAGAAACATAGAATTTAAAGTAATATATAAGATATCACCTAAATTATTCAAAAAAAAGGAATATATTAATGTTAGAAGATATCACTCTATATAATTTATTTAATAAGATTATAACAAGAAATTTTATCCAAAAAAAAAAGAATTAAATTAAAGTCTTTGCATGCCACAATTAGGACAATATTTGAAAGATATTCCAAATTTTGTTCCGCAATTTTGACAGGGTTTTAAATTTTTTATTTCCGCTTGTTTTGCAGGCCCTCCCATATAAACAGGTATTGGTTGCTCGAATTTATATTTTCTACTCGATGGCCTTTCTCTCATTGCCAATAGAGTAATAAAATTTGCCACGAATGCCACAATAAGAGTTGGTAATATAAATCCCAACAAATATATTCCATTAAAAAAAGGAATTGTAACTCCATTTGGTGAGGCTGTTTGTCCATATTCTACGATAATACCGTAACCTCCTTTACCGGGCCCAAAAACTTGAATATAATGATCTCCTGATCTATGTGGAAAATAAACAATTGTTTTATTCATTAAATCAGTATTAATGAACTCTTGTCCAGTAATCATATAGGGAGTATCTCCTATCCTAATTCCTATGTGTTCAATCGATGAAGGTATCATAACATATTTGATGGTATAATAATTTCCTGCTGTTAAACTAACTACATAGTTTTGTGGAACATATTCTATTTTATATCCAATAGAGCCTATTGGAGCATTAACATGCAATCTTGTACTTGCAATATGAGGATAAATTGCTGTAAATAATAAAGGAGCAAATGAAAGAGCAGTTACTATTAAACACGCTATATACTTCTTCATTTTTTTCAGATTTTGTCTTTTTTTTAGTATTATAAAATATTTTTTTTAATATTTATGATAATAGAAACATATAATTTAAAGCAATATGTAAGATTCCCCCGAGAATAGTGGATAGCTAGTTTAAATCATGTTTCATATTTTTAAAATAATCATAATAATATTTAGTGAACTTTAGACATTTTTGTCAATAAGTTTAAATGAAATTCTATCCTATTTAGGTAATGTTATAAAATAATTTTAGAATGAGAGAAAATGAGTTTCAAAAAAAATTTAGAAGAATGGGAAACTGTTAAAGAATTAATTTTTTATGATGCAGAAGTTCTATCGGTGCTTTGGGAAACAAAACCAGAAATAGTTGAGCGCCTTCTTCCCCCGCCATTAAAACCTGTTAGTAAACCTATTGTTAGTGCATTTGTAGCTAATTATCCTAAGACCAATTTTGGTGTGAGTTATTTAGAGTCTGCAATCTCTTTAAATGCAGAATTTGATGGCGAGGAAGGTAATTATTATCTTGCGATGCATGTGACGAATGATATGGCGCTCGTTGGCGGTCGAGAAAAGTATGGTTATCCAAAAAAAATGGGAAATATCTACATTAGTCGAGAAAAGCGAAATGCTGAAGGATGGGCTGAGCGTTATGGAACGAGACTTCTTGATATTAAAACTAAGTTAAATAATAGATTAAACGCAGCAGATGCTATGGAAATATTTGAAGGAAATATGGGCCCTGAACTATTAATGATTGGATATAATTATAAACATTTTCCTAGTCCAACTGGAGATGGTTATGACTATAATCCTCGCTTAATCCGTACAGAAGTAGGAATTAAACCTAACCAATTTAAACTCGGGCAGGCAGAGATAAAATTAGGAGCTACTGAAAGTGACCCTTGGAGTGAAATTGAAATTGTTAGAGTATTAGGAGCGTACTTTTTAAAAGGTAATGTTTATTTACGTCAAGGAAGTGTAGTAGCAGAAGTAGGCCGAGAAGAATTTGAACCATATTCATTTATAAAATGGGATATAGATTTTCTAAGTAAGATTAGTGCAATTCTAGTATAAAAAGACGTCATTTCAGTTAAAAGTGAACCGGATTTTCCTCAAGAGAATCTGTATGATAATTCAATTTCATTTATAATTGATAATTAACACTCCTGCAAGTACAATTGAACCCCCTAAGAGATTCCACAAGTTAAGAACTTCTTCTCTTTGTAGCATGATTGAAAAAAGAAGAGTTAAAAAAGGTTCTATATACAAAAATGAGGATACTTTTGAGGATTTCATTTTTTTTTGAGTCGAATTCCATATATAATATCCAAAAATATAACAACCTACACCTAAAAAAACCGCACTTAAGAATACATAAATATTCAAAAGATTCCATGCAAAATCTAAGAAATCCCCGCTAACAATAACAAATAACATTAGTTCAATCATCCCAAAATATGAGATATACTCCAACATTTTAATATTTGATTTAGATTTAACTATTTTCTTCGTTATTGTTGAATAGAATGCCCATAAAAATGGTGTCAATAATGCTAGGATATAACCTATAAAATAGGGTGATTGAGGTGTCAAATTCCGTATATCTCCACCCGTTACTAATAAAAATCCTCCAATGGTAGCGATGCTAAAACCAAGAATCTTAAATTTATCTAATTTTTCTTCAAAGAAGATGAGAGCTAAAATCGTAATGATGATCGGACATAATAAACATACGAATAATGCGGGAAGGGTTGGTCCTATTAATTCAATTGCAGTATATTGAGCAAAGAAAAAAAAAGAACAGCCCGAAAAACTCGCTAAAATAATGAGGAGCCATTCATTTTTAGAAAATTTATTAGTTTCTTCTTTACTAATAGGTTGATTTTTATTTTTTTTAAAGAAAAAATATAAATCCATTATTATAAACGCAATTGAGGCAATTACAAATCTATAAAGCGCAAGTGATAAAGGTGATGTATAAACTACAGCAATATCAACTAATACAAACGAAAAACTCCAAATAATTACCATTATCGTTAATTTAATATATTCGATAATCAAATTATTGCTATGAAATTGTTTTATTATTATGAAATCAATTTTTAATCAATATTTTATAGTAAAAAGCTTTATTATTATTAAACTAACTTATTTAATCATCATTTTTTATTGGTAACCCTTGAAGAAAATTGTTTTTAGTCTACACATCGGGCTGATAGGTTCAAATGAATCGGGGAGAAATGTATTTTTGGATTTTTTAAGAAAAGAATCAATTCCAGTTAATGATTTAAATAATGATAAAGAACAGAACCATTTCTTACAGTTTATTTTAGTATATAAAGATATACCTATTAAAATTAAAGTGTTTCAAGCCAATGACCTAACTACTATTATTGATAATTATAAACAGATAAAAAATATTGATGTATTAATCTTGGCCTTGAATTTATACCATTTAAATTCAAAAAATGAATATTGTAAGGATGATCTTGAAAAATTTATAAAAACTTATGCATTTAAAGGAGTTTCGGGTCTAATTGGATTTGACATGGAAAGAATCTTAAAAGGAAATATCTCAAAAAATTTTCGGATAAGTAGATATAATCTAATTGAAAAAGTTAAAGAATTAGATTTAATGTATTGTTTTGAGATAAAGAATGAATTTAAAGACATGATAGAATTATACCAGACGCTCTTGAATGATTATATCTTTAAATTAAAAATTTCCAATCCAGAATTAATTGAAAAGGCAAAATCTTATGGGAAAGAATTGGTCAAGTTAAAATCTAATTAAAAAATAAAAAATAAAAGAAATTAAATTAAATCAAATTAAAAGGCATAAAGATTAATACGGCTCCAAGACCTATTGTATAAATTATTCCTACTACTATTATCTTACTTTTAATTTGAGGTAGATCATGTACGAATAGTGCAGCGACAAAAAAATGAAAGTACCCGAAGAAAAATATAAGAATAACACCCCAAGGTGTTGCATTCCACCAGGGATATTCCCAAACAAGTGCTCCCGATATATTTAATAGAATTTCCACGAAAACACAAAATATAGAAAATGCTATGGCAAAAAACCACCTATTCGGGATTTTTAAAATCTTATCTTCTTTATGTTCTAATAGTGCCTTTGCATATATTATACCTGCAATGGAAAACATAAAGGCTATCTCAAGGTTCCATCCAATCATTATAATGAATGAACTATGTCCGGGTGTTGTCCAAAAAGCAGAATAATTCGTAAATGTAAATACTAGAGCATTCCAAGTTTCATTAATCAGATCCATTCCAAATACAGTTAATCCAGAGAAAACTACATTCCAATTTTTTGTTTCTCTAGCTTTTTTAATTTCAACAACATATATGTATATGATTATTGCTAATATGGGTATTATATACCATTCATAATTTCCTAAAACTCTACGATTACTCAGAGCTTCAAGAGATGCAGCTGTGGGTGGCATTTTAACACACCTCATTTAAATTGTATAATATTTTTTATAATAAGAAAAAAATTAAAAAAAAGTAAGAAAGACTAACATTTAAAATTATTATTAATTGAGAAATAATAATTTACCAAGAAAGCTAGTTAAATCCATTATCTTTATTTTACCATGCAATTCAGGATGCTCGTCTAAATAGCAATTTAAGTGTGCCAAGCATTTTGGACAAGCTACGATCAGATATTCTGCACCGGTATTTATTGCTTCTTTAATTCTTTTACCTTGTAATGTTTTTGAATTCTCATTACATGAAATATATGCGGATACCCCGCAACATGATGCTAGGTTCTTGTTATTCTGCATTTCAATGAGTTCGATAAAAGGCATGGTCATCAGAATATCACGGGGAGCGTCATACAAGTTGCTCATTCTTCCAAGTCTGCATGGATCATGAAACGTGACTTTTATTTTTTCTTGAATTGGAAAGGAAACGTCATCTAACATTGATTCCTTTAGCATGTACTCCGAAATGTGATAAATTTTAAAATCAAAATCTTCTTTATTTGGGAAGAGAAATGGATATTCGTGTTTCCAAATATAATACCCTTCGGCACAACTGAAGATCAAAGTCTTCACTCCTGCTTTCTTAAATAATTTTACGTTATGTCGTGCTAATTTTTCAAAGTTCTTTAAATCACCCTTCCAAAAACTATCATGTCCACAGCATTTTTCATTCGATAACACAACTGGTTTGATATTTTTCTGATTTAATAGTCCAATAACTGATTTTGGAATATTAAGATAATCAATTGAATTATATTGTAAAATATTTTGATGTTGCCCATATGAGCATTTTTTTGAGGAGATTCCCGAAATTTGATCACAATTACTACAACTTCCACAATTGAGACATCGATTTGCTTCAGAAACAGCCATCTCTTCATTGAATCCTAACTCTATTTCATCAAAGTTTTTCACCCTCGTATCTATCGATAATTCCTCTATGATTTGTCTGGTCTCAGATTTAACTTCCTTTTTTGGTATGGGTGAAGTCTTATATTGAAATCTATTAACTCTACCTTCTCCCAAATCTTGACCTCTCAGGTATCGATCTATTGAAATTGCTGCTTCATATCCATTTGCTATAGCAGTAATGGCAACTCCCTTTTCTCCTAATACATCTCCCCCAATAAATACATCAGGTACATTGGTTTGCATTGTTAAATCATTAAATTCTGCATATCCCCATTTATTATATTTTAAATTCTTTTCTGCTTCTTTAATTAGTGAAAATTCTGGGATTTGCCCAATAGAAGGAATTAACACATCAATTTTCATTCTAAAGTTAGACCCTTCGATTTCGACAGGTCTTCTTCTTCCAGATTCATCAGGTTCTCCAAGTTCCATTCTAATACACTCTACTTCTGAGCAACTTCCCGCTTTACTTATAATTTCAAAAGGATTAGTTAAAAATTGAAATTCAATATTTTCATGCTTTGCGGCTTCAATTTCCTCTTCTAAGGCGGGCATTTCATTCTCTGAACGTCTATAAAGAACAATAACTTTTTTCGCACCAAGCCTTAAAGCAGTTCTAGCAGAATCGATTGCGACGTTTCCGCCTCCGACAATTCCAACTACTTTATTATTGAAATTGTATTTTTTCGTGCCAAGATTTCTTTCTTCAAGAAACTTGAGACCATAAAATACGTTCTTTACCTCCTCACCCTTGACGTTCATTGCCCTGCTTTCTCCCAATCCTATACCGATGAAAAATGCTTTATAATCTTGTTTTCTCAAATCTCCGAATGTTAACGAGGGTCCAATCATCGTGTTTGTTTTAATTTCTACACCCATTTTTTCAATAAATTCAATTTCATAATCAAGGGATTCATGAGGTAATCGATATTGGGGTATTCCTGTCCTTAATTTACCTCCTTTGTGTTTAGATTCTTCAAATACAGTTGGTTTATATCCTTTTCTTGCGAGATAATATGCTGCCGTTAATCCCGCAGGTCCAGATCCAACGATGGCAACTTTTTCTTTTGTTTGTTCTACTGGTTTAATAGAAGATATTGAGTTATTTTCCATTTCCCAATCAGCAACGTACCTTTTTAAAGCGCGAATTGCGATGGGTTCATCGATATCTTTTCGATTACATGAAAGTTCACAGGGATGCGTGCATACTCTTCCGCAAACCACGGGAAAGGGATTTTTTTCTCTTATGAGGTCTAAGGCCTCTTGATATTTCCTCTCTTTTATAAGTGCAATGTATCCTTGCACGTCAATACCTGCAGGACATGCTTGGGAGCAAGGTGCTACACCTCCCAAAAATGGAGTACATCCTAAAAAATATCCAATTTCCCCTTTTTTAGCGATTTTTAAACTTGTGTTGTCTAAAAAACCAAGTTTATTAATACAATCAATCTCATCATTAGCCATGAGCTCTGGAATATTTAAAAATGATCGTCCATGTTGACATTCCATCATTTGTTCTTGTAAGACTTCTGATTTAGAAACGAGTTGCCTAAGATTTACCATTATATCAATGATATCAACCCCGACATTTTCTAATGACATTGGGCAATATTCCATGCATAATTTACACGTGAGACAATGCCATATATTTGTGTTTTCAATTGCTTCATGTATTCCTAATAAAGTCAAATCTGAAATCAAATTTCGAGGAGAAAAGCGACCATCAACAGATTGAGGACACACATTTACACAGCGATTACAATTATAACAATAATTCGATGAGACAATGATGTTTTTAAAAACTTCACTTTCCATTATATCCGTATTTACTTTCGTGCGATTTGATTCTGTCATTTTTTACAAAATTTTATTTTATAATTCAAGTTACTTCAATTTATTAAAACTTAAGAGAATATTTCTTATAAATTAAAACTATAAATATTGTTTAAAAAAATAAAGTTTTGATTTAAGGAAAAAATTTTCACATCTATGAGTAAATTTATATGTATGAAATCTATTATATTTTTTATAAAATTAATCCTCTTTTTAGGTGATTTTTAATGGGTAGTGTTGATACTAGGTTTTTAATTATAATAGTACAAAGCATTATGGCAATAATTTTTGGTTATTTAGGGTTTCTTGTTATTAAACGGGACAAAAAACGATTAAACCTGATTTTTAGCGCCTTTTACTTTTTTATTGTAATAGGAACGGTATTCAATTGGACATATGCATATCTCCTGCCAGGCGATTTATATTATGTAATACTCTACTTGAATTATTTTACAAATTTCTTTTATTTTGCATCAATAGGTTTTATTCTTATTTTTATCCTCATGGTGTTAAAATCAGAAAAAATTATTGATACAAAGAAACAATTGCTCTATTTAATAATTAACTTGGGAGTATTAGGTGGAGTAATGATGATCTTAATTTCCATACCAGTAAGTAATGTCTATCCAGGAGACATCTGGGGAGTTTATTTTAAAGATGCGGCAAATTCTTCACCATACTGGACTTTACCTTTCTTTTTAGCAGTAATTCTTATTATAACTGGACTTTCAGTTGCCCCTACATTATACTATCTAATCCAAACTTTAAAACAATTTACAGATCCAGATTTAAAGCGAAAATTTAAGTATTTCTCTTTTGGATACGTTGAAAGTTGCATGTTTGCTTATATAATAATAATAAATAATTATCTAAAGATTTTTGCTCCAGGTTTTACTATTATCGCTTTAGCATTAGCGATAATATTAGTAAGTACTGGAGCATATTTAATGTACATTGGAGTAGGTAAGCAGATTTCAAAATAAAAAATAATTTATAACCATTTTTTTTATTTTCATATTTTTTTTTATTAATTAGTAATTAAAATGATTTTAAATCGCTCTCTAATAAATAGATTAAGATTAAGAGGTAAGAATAACTTTTAATTTTATAAATATACTAAATTATAAATAATAAAACCTTAGTGCCAACATAGCAAAATAATGTCTGATGAACTCGTGCGCGTGAGGGGAATTGGTCCTCAAGCGGCTGAAAAGTTGATAAAAGCAGGTGTTAGAACCATCGAACAGTTAGCAGAAGCACGTCCAGAAGAATTGGCTTTTGTTAAGGGGATTGGAATAACCTCCGCCAAAAAAATAATTGAAAATGCCAATGAGTTGATTAGACTTGAAAAAGGTATAGAAAAAGTCTTGGAAGAAATTAAAAATAATTTTGCTCAATCTTGTCCTAAATGCGGTGGTGAGATGACGAAAAAATTTATTATATTAGGACCTGAAAAAAGATTGGCCGCTAATCAGTGCACGCTATGTAAGTTTTATTTACCCACTTAATCGATATTTATATTTTAAGTTTTTTAATAATTTTTTGAAGAATGGGTGCTGCATAATCCTTTAAGAAAATATCCGCTAGATAATCCATTTCAGTGTTATCCTTATTAATAAAAATTACCTTGGCACCACCTTTTTTTGCGATACCTGGCATAAAATTTGCCGGAGCAACTGTAAGTGAAGACCCAATTAAAATAAAACAGTCACAATTAGAACTTGCTCTCATTGCGTTTTCCAATACGTTGGCCGGTAATGCTTCACCAAAAAGAACTACATTTGGTTTGATATACCCCCCACATTCGCACACGGGAAATTTAACGCTTTTTGTATCAATATCGTCATACTTAAATTCATTTCCACATCTAACACACTCTAAAGCGCCATAAGATCCGTGTAATTCATATATCGGTATATTTTTATAACTCCCGCTTCCAGCCCGCTGGTGAAGCATATCAATATTTTGTGTAATGATTGCATTCACTTTTCCAAGTTTTTCTAACTCAGCTATAGCATGATGTCCGGGATTTGGTTCTGCATTTGTTAAAATATCTTCCAATTCATTATGCATTTCCCAGAATTTACTAGGATCTTGAAGAAAATAATGATAACTCGCATATATTGATGGATCATATCTATCCCATAATCCTCCTGGTGACCTAAAATCATCAATGCCGCTCTCAGTTGAGTGACCAGCTCCAGTAAAAATGACAATGTTCTTAGACTTTTTTATGATTTCGACAACTTTGTCAATTTCCTTATCGTCGATCATCATAATTTGTAAGTATTACTTGGTTTTAAATTAATATAAAATATTCTTCACCTAATATTTTAACGCATAAATTTAGAAACGTATCATTTTTCAAAAAATCAATTAAATACATGAATCGGATACAAGGAAACTTTATTAAAATTAAGTAAAATAATTTGAACTTTAGTCTGAATAAAAATTAATCAGAATCATATCTAATTTTGGGGAGTAATTAAATTTTAAGGATAAAAACAAAAAAAAGATGATTTGAATGCAAAAATCTAAAATAGAAGCTCCAGAAATTATTGAGAAGCACTATTTTAAAACATTTAAGGCTAAAGATGGGAATTTTTATGGAATTAGATTAGCTCAGCCATATTGTTCAGATGCTTTATTTGTAAAGGATATATTTAAAGATATTTATGGTTGGAACTATTTGTATCCAATCGTGTATGATAGAGAACAACTCAATAATAGTTTTATAAAAAAAAGTGATTTGTGGTTCATTGGTGAAGATATTCATTCAAAAGTGGGTGTTGGTATCGGTTTGATTGAAAGGCATAATCGATATTCACTCGAAATGGGTAAATTATGCGTTAAGAATGAATTTCATGGAATCGGTTTATCTACTGTTTTAGGAGGCCACATGATTAATTATTTAATCAATATACCTGAATCTAAGTCATTAATCAGGTTTAATTGTGATGTCAGAGCAAATGTCTTGTTCTCCCAAAAATTTGTTGAAAAAACAAGAGCCAAACCTTATGGATTTATAGCCAATTATAATAATTATACTGATAAACGAATTAACAATGTTTCGAAAGGCGAACCAATCGTTGATGGCGAATTAGGTTCTGTGGTAATGTATGCTATTTATTTGAGAAAATTATGGAAGATAAGAAGAAAAAACCTGATCCTTTTTGATAATGAAGATATCCTTTATCATTATCACATAATGAGAGCTTTAAATCGCCAAATGAAAAAGGATAATATCACTTTAGAAAAGAAAGATGAGTTGAATCAAGAATCCTTTACAATTTCAAAAGATTATTATAAAGCCATAATTAAGATAGAAGGGTATCTACGTGAAAACACGTTAAAAAAATTACTAAAAAAATATTCTAATTGGAATGTTATTGAATGGAGGATCCCGGCAAACCATCAAGGATTAAATTCCCAGAAAAGTGCATTAGATAACGATTTTATTGTATCTGGTTATGACCCCGGATCTCTTTATTTACAACAATTAGAAGATGGAATTCTTTTCTGTAAATATCCACGCGGGATTGATTATAGTCAATTTGAGTATATTGATTTGACCCCAAGGAATAAACTCATAGTTGATAAAATACTTTCAGATATAAAGGGAAAAAAAATTAAAAATATACATCAATCAAAACTCTCATGGTGATTTTAGATGTTGGACTATTTAATAACAGAATCAAAAAAAACTGAAAAGATTGCAATGAACATGGTAAATAAAGCGTATCCGGATACTGAATCATTACATTCAATTAAAAAAGGGATTGAAATTATTGATAAGAATAAAATTATTAGGAAAAAAAAGAAATTAACTTTAGAAACTCCTCGCTTATCAATTATTAATGGTGTACTTACATATTCTGGAAAGGTCAGTGATGATAAATCACATGTAATAAGTTCGGAAAATGTAAAAGTTGAGATACATGATAAAAAAAGGAACCAAATTCGGATACATAAGTTCAAAGTTGTTTTAAAAAATAACAAATTCATGATTAAGGAGTAACCTCAGTTTCCCTAAATATGTTAAATTTTTCATTTTATTTTTATAAAAGCTGCTAAACTAATCATTTTATGTTTATTTTTTAAGTTAATTTTAGATTTCATTATTGAATGAAAAAAAAGTTATTTCTTTGATAACAAAAAAAAGTTATTTATCAAAATCCATCCTTTTTTACCATTTCCAGTGATAAAATTGATGCGTTTTCAAAAACTTTTAAAATAATGAAACAAAAATACTTAAGTATTATTTATAATTTTAGTAATTATTATTAGACTCGACAACGGGATATACTAAAATTTTGGTTTTACAACATACTAAAGGACAAATTAAATGATAAACATCAAGATTAATTATCAAAAGAAAATTGAAAATACTTACTTTAAAATCTTTAAAGCAAAAGATGGAAACGCCTATGGAATACGACTAGCATATCCAAACAGTTCAGATGCTGTTTTTATAAAAGAGATTTTTAAGGATATTTATGGTTGGGACTACTTATATCCAATCGTGTATGATATTGAATTACTTAATAAAAGTTTTCAAAAAGAAAGTGATTTATGGTTCATTGCTGAAGATATTGATTCAAAAGAAGGTGTTGGTATCGGTTTATTTGAAAGACATGATCAATTTTCAATTTACATGGGTAAATTATGTGTTAAAAATAAATTTCATGGTTTAGGATTATCAAGTGTATTAGGGAGCCATATAATTAGTCATTTAATGATGGTTCCAGAATCTAAATCGCTTTTAAGGTTTGACTGCGATGTGAGAGCTAATATCATTTCTTCTCAAAAATTTCTTGAAAAAGCAAGAGCAATCCCTTATGGATTTATCGCCAATTATAATAATTATACTGATAAAAGAACTAATGAAATCTTGTTAGGAATTCCCATTACAGCTGGTGAATTAGGATCAGTGATAATGTATGCGAATTATTTGAGCAAATTATGGAAGAAACGAAGGAAAAATATAACTCTTCTTGATAATGATAAAATAATTACTATGTATGAGATTATAAGAAGTATTAACCGCCAAATGAAAAAAGATAACATCATTTTGAAAAAGGATTATAAGACAAATCATGAATCCTATAGAATCTCAAAAGATTTTTATAAAGCAACATTAAAGATTGAAGGTTATCTATGTAAAAACACGTTAAAACAAATATTAAATTATTATTCTAATTGGAACGTAATTGAATGGAGAGTTCCCGCAAATGATTTAGGAATTCACTCCCAAAATATCGCCTTGAATAACGGATTTATTGTCTCTGGCTATGATCCTGGTTCTTTTTATCTTAATCAATTAGAGGATACCATTCTTTTCTGTAAATATCCACGAGGAATTGATTTTAGTCAATTTGATTATTTAAACCTAACTCGGCGTAATAAATTAATAGTCGACAACATAATGCCTAATCTTGAAGAAAAAAAAATAAAAAAAATTAACCAAACAAAAAAACATGAGGTAGAAATACAATGCTGGAACAACTAAAACATGAGTCAAAACAAACAGAAAAAATTGCCCTTAAAATGGTAAATAAAGCATATCCTGACACGGAGTCACTATATTTAATCAAAAAAAAGCTTGAAATAATTGATCAAAACGGAATTATCAAGAAAAAAAGGAAATTTACTTTAAACTCACCTTGTCTCACCATAAGAAACGGAGTTTTGACTCATACTGATATGAAAAAAGATATAAATTTGGATTTAGTTAGTTCAAAAAAGGTAAAAGTAGAAGTCCATGATAAAAAGAATAACGAAATAAGGATTCATAAATTTAAAGTAATATTAGAATAAAACTCTTCTGCTATTTTTTCTCCTTTTTAATAGCTATTATCTAATCTAACTTTTTCATATTTTTTAATTTAAAAAAAATTGGACTCCATTAGTGTTTAATACCTTCATATTTATTTCTTAATTATAATAAAATTATAAATAGAGATTCAAAAAAATGAGCAAGAAAGAACATTTAATAATGAAGAGAGAAGATTGGGAAAACATGAGATATTTGGATAAAAAAACTGCAATCAAGCAAAGATATGAACGATTATTAGAATTAATGGATGATGAATTAGAGGTTAATTTATATTAATAAAAAAGTTGAAAAAATTATTTTATTCAACAAATTCACAAATTTTATCGACTTTTTCTAATGTTTGATCAATGATTTCATCCGTGTGCTTCATGCAGGTATAAAATCGGCTCCCTGCAACGGATATAATTCCTTGATCTATAAAAGCCGCACCTAAATGTTCCATAAATTCTTTACGTTCCTTTAAGGAGGGTGCTTGCTTAGGATCAGATATATCTAATCCAAAAATACAACTCGTATGGAAAAGCAATGATGCTCCATTATTATAAGAAAACCAAGGAAGCTCGTGGTTTTGGAACAATCTATTCAATCCATTAGCCAAACGGGTAGCCGCTTTAGTAGCCTTTTCTAGGGCATTTTCTTTTTCAATTAGATTAATTGTATGATATGCAGCGGCGCAAGTTAATGGATTTGCAGCAATAGTACCTCCAGTATATGCTTTTCTGGCACCCCCCGCAATACCCCCAGCAACAACACTAATTACTTCTCTCCTGCCACCTATCGCCCCTGCTGAGGGAAAACCGTGCCCAATTATTTTTCCAAATACCGAAATGTCCGGTTTTATATTGGTTATTTCTTGACCTCCTCCCATTGCCATTCTAAAGGCACAAACTACCTCATCGGAAATCAGCAGAGTTCCTGTTTCTCGACATAGCTCTTCAACTTCCTTGTTAAATCCCGGTCGAACAGGGATTGATCCTGATTCACCCCCCATCGGTTCTAAAATTACTGCTGCAACTTTATTTTTCTTTTCTTTAAATGATTCTCTTAAAGCGTCAATATCATTAGGATAAACTGAATCTATAAATTTGAAGATATTTTTAGGGACACCATGTGCTTCTGCGGCTTTAAGTCCGGGCACGTGCATGTCATAAACAAGTTGATCGCTCCATCCATGATAACTCCCTCCAATTTTTATTATCCATTTCCTTTTAGTAAAAGTTCGTGCAACCCTAATAGCCGCCATATCCGCTTCCGTGCCGGATTGATACCATCTCACTAACTCGCATGTAGGAAAATATTTTTGTAAAGCTTCGGCTGCCATATACTCATATTCACATGTTATTCCATGGCAAGGACCCATATTTTGAATTACTTCAATCATTTTATCAATGAGAGGTTTATAATTATGACCCAAAATTATTGGTCCACCACACATTAAATAATCAATTAATTCAACACCATCAAGAGTTTCCATGTAGCACTTATATACACGCTTACTCGTAATTGGAAAGGGAAAATTGAATGCGAGATTGTGCTCCACTCCCCCAGGAATTATCTTTTTCATGCGTTCGTATACATTTTTTGACTTTTGATGATTTTTTTCTATCCTTTCAACAATGCCTTTGAGTGCTTCTGGTTTAAATTCTCTCATAGGAGAATTCACTATTTTATTAATCTTTTCTAATTTTTCTTCATATTTCAAAGATTTTAACCCCTTGTTGTTTTATCTAATAAAATACAATAATAAAAAAATTATATATAAATGTTGAGGATTATCTTAGACAGAAGTAAACTCGGTTTTCTTAAATCCGAATAATCCTAAAGCTTCTGAAAGCTCTTTATGTCCTTTATCTTTTGCATACTGTTTAACTGGAATTCCTTGCATAGCCGCATCTATTGCTTGTCTAAATGCTTTCGCACCTGCTATAGGTCCACTTGGATGAGCATGAATTCCTCCACCACTACCAATCATAATGTTTGGACCGAGATCGTGAACAACTTTCTCTACAACACTCACCGTAATTCCACCGCTTGGCATTGGCATTGTTGCTTTGATGTGAGGCGCATTTCCCATAGGCATAACCATTTGTCTTGCTGTTTCTTGAAATCTATCCGCCAATGTTGGTGCTTTTCCATAAGGAGCAGGGTGAACGATGAAATCACATCCAGCAAGCCTTCCAAATTTACCCAAGATTAAAGGACTAGAGATACCACTCCAAGGATCCTGATAGAATGCTCCTGCAAGATCCATATGTCCTAGAATGGGTACTTTAACTGATGGGTCTTCCGCCAATTTTCTCATTGCAGAATACCCCACTGATATATGATTTACCATCAACGCATTAGCGCCATGTTCTTGAACAATATCCGCTAATTCGAACATTCTCTCCACGCGGTCGGTTATATTAACAGTATAAAGCGTTTTTTCTCCTTTTTCTGAATCCGCTCTGTCAAGAGCTTCCATGAACTTAGTAACTCTTTCAGTTACAGGATTAAATCCCACATCTGCAATTAATTCATCATCTTTTATCACATCACATCCTCCGACTGCTGCTTGATATGCAAGTTCAGCTCCCACCTCGGGTCCCGTATAGACACATGGTTTTATCATATTGTTTAAAAGAGGTCGGTCTTTAACACCAAGTATTTTTCTGGTTCCTACATCTCCAAATTTTGGACCCTTGAATTCTTTTAAAAATTCTTTTGGAAATCTTACATCAACCATCTTTAGAGGACCTCCCATAGATATATTCCCATAAATAGTCGTAAATAACATTGGGAATTGAGGCTTGAAATTCAATGGATATGCGACCTGAACACAATACTGGTAATTCTTAGGACTGTCAAAGAGTTGTTCAGCACCGTCATATT
This sequence comes from Promethearchaeota archaeon, assembly GCA_048938445.1. Taxonomy (GTDB): domain Archaea; phylum Asgardarchaeota; class Lokiarchaeia; order Sigyniarchaeales; family SOKP01; genus FT1-020. Next base: position 41,029 of record JBHLME010000014.1, read on the forward strand.
CCAAATCAGGAATTCTCCACCACCCAATGACTTTAGCAACGTGTTTTCTTCTCGTTTCTGGAGTTTCTGCGGGTACAGGCACGAAGGTTCCAGTTGATTGTTCAATACATACTGCTTGCATCATGTAAAAAGCATCCATCTTACGCGGAAGCATTGCAATATAGGTAGCGATTATATGATTTTCATAATCAATATCTTCAGGCAAGGCATTTGGCCTTGATCGAAATTCATCCACAATACTTTGAGACCAATTATCCCAATTCTGTTTTTTTGCCATATTATATCATCTCAATTTTATATTAATTAGGAAATTCTATTGAAATTTCATTTTTGAATTTAAATTATCATTAATATTATTATAATCAATTTTGTTTAAAAATTTATTCTATATTTGGAAAATTCAAATTTCCAAAAGTGAAGATTTAAATTAGAGACGATCTTATTATAGTATAAAGGTAAATTGAAAAGGTGTATAATTCTTGAAAAAAGAAGAAAAAGAATTTTATGATTATGCGGCTTATTATGGTATTTCAGATTTCTCTGATTTATCAATTGCTGAGGTAGCAACTTTACAATTTTTGGCTAGGTTTACAATTCCAGTAATTAGACATGAGTTATACACGCAAATTAAACAATTTATAGAATTTCAGGAAGATCACTCAATGTTAAATGCATTTAGTAGAACTTCTGAAAACCATTCGAAGTATTATGAGTGGATTAAGAAAAAAAAAACCTTTAGCACGTCAAGTTTTTATAATAGCCTTGATGTTTTAGCAGAGAGAGGATTATTACAATTTAATAAGAGTGAAACAAAAAAGCGATTAAAAATAGAACCTACAAAGTTCACTAATTATATACCAAAATTATTATTAAAATTTTTAATCAATAACATTGTTCTTAATAGAGAGGAGGATCGATTGATTTCCAGTTTAAAATACTTTCAGGAAGGTAAAAGAGTCCTTTCAATTTGGTTTTCTGAATACATTGTATTTTCCATAGTTGAAAAATTGGCTAAAACTGTTGAAAAATTATACATCCTTCCTAAAAATGAATCACCTCTCGATGTGAATGTCATGAAGAAAGAAAAAATAATAGTGACAAATATCGATAATCAGAAGATTAGAGAACCTGAAAATGATTACGATGCAGTTATTGTACCAGTTTATAAAAAAAATCCAAAATTCCATGGAATGACAAGAAAGCAGATTTTAGATGAAATAATAAGAGTTACTAAGCCTAATGGATTTATTTGTCTCATTACTCTATCTGATTTACCCTCTACAAATAATCCATATGCGGATGAACTCATAAATTTATATAGATTATTAATGAATAATAGGATTTTTCAAATAACAGAACTTAAAGATGATATGACCAATGCGAATCTTAATAATATTGAAGTGCATGAAGAACAAGGACTTCTAATTGGAACAGGATTTAATGGTTCGAATTAAAGGATAAATATGAATATTTTTATTATAAATGAAAAATGGTGATAATAATGGATGAAAAAAATAATAAATATATATTAGCTATTGATCATGGGACATCTGGAGCTAAAACTGCAATTGTCTCAATGAAAGGTCAAGTATTAGATTGGGCATTTGAAGAAGTACCACTATATCTATCAGAGGGAGGTGGGGGAGAACAAGATCCTAAAGAATGGTGGGATGCAATTTTAAAAACTGCAAAAAGATTGATTGATAAAAAAACTGTCCTTGTAGAAGATATCGTGGGAATATGCAATACAAGCCAATGGAGCGGAACAGTCCCTGTCAATGAAAAGGGAATTCCTTTAATGAATGCAATTCTTTGGATGGATACACGTGCTGCAGAATTAACTCGTAAGTTATGTGGAGGACCAATAAGTTCTGGAGGTTATTCCATTTTTAAGATTTTACGCTGGTTGAAAAGATGTGGTGGTGGACCATCATTAGCGGGTGTAGATACACTCTCACATATTCTCTGGTTAAAACAGGAACGTCCCGAGATATATAATAATACTTATAAATTTCTTGAACCTCAAGATTACATTAATTTTAAGTTAACAGGAAAAATGGCGGCTTCTTATTGTTCAATACACTTACATTGGGTAACCGATGTGAGGGATCCTTATAATATTAAATATTCAAAAAAACTAATTAAAAAAGTAAAAATAGATCGAAACAAGCTACCTGAGCTAAAAAAATCTATAGATGTTTTAGGGACTATTTCAGAGGAGGTGGCAGAAATCCTTGGTTTAAAAAAAGACACGAAAGTCATAATGGGTGCACCCGATGTCCAGTCTGCCGCTATTGGCTCTGGAGCTGTTGGTGAGTATGCAACTCACATGTATGTGGGGACTTCGGGGTGGGTATGGAGTCATATTAGTCAAAAAAAAGTGAATATTATTGATAATATTGGTACAGTACCTTCCCCCGTTGAGGGAAAATTTATATTCGGTAACGAGCAAGAAATTGCGGGAGGGACGTTATCCTTCTTACGAGATAATATCCTTTATCATACTGATTTACTGTTAATAGAACAATATAAAGATAAACTCGATGAAGTTTTTACTAAATTAATAAAAGAAATCTCAGATATGGAAAATCTAAGTGAAACTGAATTAGATTTTATAAAACAACGATTGTTGAATTATGAGGATGAACTCCTCCATGATAATGACATTAAAAACGTGAACATTGCCTTAGATAAAATTGCACTTGATTTAGGGAAAGAACAGAAGATTCAAGGTCAAACATTAGAATATCTAAAAGAACAATTTAAAAAATATAAAAATGAAGTGCTAAGAGAAGCACCATTAAAGAACGTGTACAAATTATTTGATAAAATAGTAGAGAGAACACCTCCTGGAGCGAATAAACTAATTTTTACTCCTTGGTTATATGGTCAAAGAGCCCCTCGTGCGGATGATACCCTAAGAGGTGGTTTATATAATTTTTCTTTAAACATGACCCGAGGAGATTTAATAAGATCAATTTATGAAGGTGTTGCATATAATACTAGATGGTTATTCGAAGCAGTAGAGAATGTTGTTAAGAAACTGAAAAGCAAGGGTGATTCGGAAGTTAAGAAAGAAAAGGAAGTCATACCAGAGCTTACTATAATTGGAGGCGGGGCAAAGAGTGATATTTGGTGCCAAATCTTTGCTGACGTTCTCAATAGAAATATAAAGCAAGTAAAGGATCCAATTCAAGCGAATGCTCGAGGTGCTGCATTTATTGCTTCGGTTGGACTTGGATATATTACATGGGAAGATGTATCTCAGTTCATGGAATATTCAAATATATTCACGCCCAATCCAGAGAACCGGGAGATTTATGACCAACTGTTTAAAGAATTTAAAAATATCTACGATATGACAAAAAAAATGTATAAACGTCTAAATTCTTAAAGTTTAAAAAAATTAATAAGAAATAATAGAAATTCTTATAATTAATTTTTTAGTTGAATAAATTAGTATCATATTTCCAGAGATCGTTTAAAATTCCTTCTCTTACCGATCCAGCATATCCACGACCTCCAAAGAGCCAGAGATTGTCATCAGAATCTGTCCAAGAAATTGCATGTCTTCTTGCTCCAGGAATATTGCCCATACTTAGAACACCCTTTATACCATAGACACCATAATTTTCATAAAAGTTAAGGATTCTCTTTCCTGAAAGCCACGTCCATGTCGAACCGTCAAATTTCCATAGGTCTTTTAGTTCTCCAGAAACACCAAATTCAGGATATCCAAATCCCCCAAACAGCCACAAATTGTCTTGGGAATCTATCCAAGAAACAGCACCATATCTACTTCCAGGAAAATTAGCTTGATCAGGAACATATTTTATGCCATGCACACCATTTAAATCGAGAATTTTATGTCCCGACACCCAAGTCCAGTTTGCACCATTAAATTTCCATAGATCATTTAAACTTCCTTTGCTAGATGATGTCGAATACCCAATTCCACTAAAAAGCCAGAGATTATCATCAGAATCAATCCATGAAACGGCATCACTTCTACTACCAGGATAATTTTCCGCATTTGGAATTCCTTTTATACCATAAATCCCACATGAAGCTGTAGTTTTATTTCCCGATATCCACGTCCAATTCACGCCATCAAATTTCCATAGGTCATTTAAATACCAACCAAATCCTGATTCTGGGAGTCCTTCACCTCCAAAAAGCCATAAATTATCGTCAGAATCAATCCAAGAAACAGCATAATTTCTACTCCCAGGATGATTCGCTGCGTCTGGAACTCCTCTCGTGCCATATACTCCTTGTTCATATAATGACTTACTTCCCGATATCCACGTCCAATTCTCACCATCAAATTTCCACAAGTCATTTAGATCACCTGAACCACCAGATTCTGGATATCCATCACCTCCAAAAAGCCAGAGATTATTAGATGAATCCGTCCACGAAACGGCACCCTCTCGACTCCCTGGATAATTAAGCGGACTTGGAACTCCTTTCGTGCCGTATACACCATTTATATTAGTTGTTTTGTTTCCCGACATCCACGTCCAAGTCACGCCATCAAATTTCCATAAGTCGTTTAAAAGATCTTTCTCTCCCGATTCAGAATATCCTTCACCTCCAAAAAGCCAAAGATTATCATTAGAATCCATCCAAGAAACAGCGCCATATCTACCTCCAGGAAGATTTGCCGGACTTGGAACACCATTCGTGCCATAGATTCCATTTACATCAATTGTTGTGCTTCCTGACATCCATATCCATCCAAGTTCATTGGAAAAATAATTTGAATAAGAAATATAAAGGTAAAAAACGACTAAAAATCCAAGAGAAGCCCCCATAATGATACCGATGATAATGAGTGCTTTTAAGTTCTTATCCATCTTAAATCACAATCTAAGAATATTGTTTTTTAAAAATTTTTTTGCTATTTTAGATAGACCAAGCAATATTATTTTTTGTCTTTGATATTTTACTTCGAAACAAAATATAAAAATGTTATCTATTCATTTTAAATGAAGAATGAAGAAAATTGAGAAAAATAATATTTCTTAATGAAGAATTTAAAATTATTTATTATTTAGATAAGAAAAAATTAATACAAGTAGTTAAATACGTAAAATAAAAAAAAATATGAATAAAAAGTAAATAAAAAAAATTGGCTAACCTCTTACTCCTCTCCCTTTTTCCATTCTTTCTATGTCTTTCTCTTTAAGAGCACGATGTTGGACTTTACCAGTTAAGCTAACGGGAAGCAGTTTGACGAACTCGATATATTTTGGGGTCTTCCATTTTGCCATATTCTCAAGACACCATGCTTTAATTTCTTCGTTTGTAATATCATTTCGGTGTTCCCTTTTCAATATTACCCATGCTTTAATAGCCTCTCCAGTCATTTCATCTGGCAAACCCGCAACAGCGACTTCTTCTATATAGGGGTGATTCCCCATTAGATCTTCAACCTCTTTAGGGAAGACAGAATGCCCTGAGACCTTTACTAAGCTTTTCTTCCTATCTCGAATCTCGATAAATCCGTGTTCATCCATGTATCCAATGTCTCCGGTAAGGAGCCATAACTTCCCATCCCACATTTTCAAATTATCTTCTTTGATGGTTTCTCCAAGATATCCCTTCATGACAATTGGAGCATGTACGCAGATTTCTCCTGTATGTTCGATTCCAAAATTGCCCAATTCTTTCGTTCCATCACAAATTGGACCAGCTTCGAAATTATCAGATGGAAAAATAGCCCAATCTACTCCAGGTAAAGGTAATCCAAGCTTACCCTTTTTATATTCACCCCAGAATGGTGCAATGCTCACGACCGGAGAAGTTTCCGTCAAACCATATCCTACCCTGATAGGACAAAACACTTCCTCCCAAGGTTCCCTCACGTAATCATGTAAAGGTCCTGCTCCAGAATTAGCAATTTTAATTTTTTCATGTATGTTATATTTCTTTTTAAATTCTTCAACACCCATATTTAGCATATAATCCGTGAGTCTCTTGAATAACATTTCAACTCCTACATAAATGACACCTTCAGGACAATCTAATTTTGTGATTGTCTCACATAGTTCTTGATCAGAAGGGGGTTTAGGGAATAAGAGCATTACCATTCCAAGTGCTAAACCTCCATTCATTACACAAGTCATTCCGAAACTATGAAAGAATGGAATACTTCCAACAGTTATCATTCCTGGTTTTAATTGTGTCCAAGGTTCCATCATCTTCAGGTCTAAGTATAGGTTTGCATGGGTAAGGACTGCTGCTTTAGGAAGCCCTGTCGTACCACCAGTCATTAAATAACACGCAGCATCCTCCCATGGATCAATATCTACTTGAATTTCTTTAGGTTCGGTTTCATCAATGATTTTTTTCAAATGATGAATGCTAAAAGTTTCTGCACTCTCAGGGATTTGGTGAGCATAGGATGGAACTCCTTCTCTTATTCTCTCAAAAATTTCAGGAGGAGCGTTGATAAAATCTAATAGATCCGTCCAAATCATGTGTTTCACGTTAGTTTGATCTAAAACTTTATTTGGACCCGCGGTATACAATCTATCCATTACTACTAGAACTTTTGCATTTGTTATAGTTAAAGTATGAAGCAATTCCATTGGTTTATATGTTGGGTTTACACCTGCGACAACGGCACCTATACCAATTGCGCCCATATAACAAATCACGAAATTGGGAGAATTAGGGACGTCGATGGCGACTACATCACCCTTTCGTATTCCTAACTCATCATATAAAAAAGCACCAAACCTGAGGGCCATATCCCACATCTTTTTTAACGTGTATCTCTCGTGATAAGGCCCTAAAGCAAAGATACATACATCTTTATCCCATAAATCATTTTTATCTGCTTGAAATTTGGTTCCTTCATTTAAAGGCATCACATTTACATCTTCGATTTGATGAAGCTGATGAGGAACTCCTTCTGGCCAGTAACCTCCTGTAAACCAGACTTTATTTTCATCTACTATAAAATCTTCTAATTTTGGCATATTTGATTCACTATATTAAATTTTTTTAAACATTTTTAGTTAAATTTTTATTTTAGATTTTGATTAATATAAAATTTTGATTTAAACGTATAAATAGTTTTCCCGATTTTTTGCATTCTTTTAATGAAAACAATTACTGTATAGATCATTACTTAATTTCATATTATACACTTAAGATGAAATTTAAAGAAACACTTAAAAACAAGCTGAGAGGTATCTTAAATCAACAAGAATTGTCCTTACTCCCAAGTGGATTCCAAACTATTGGAAATAAATTGATAATAAAATTAAATCCAAAAATATTAGATAAAAAAGAATTAATTGGAAAGGCACTTTTAGAACTTTTACCTTATATTAAATCAATTTATATTAATCATGGAAAAATTAAAGGTAAATTTCGACAACCTGAAAAGATTGAATTTCTTGTTGGAGAAAACAATCCGATTGTTGAACATAAAGAACATGATGTGACATATAGATTTGACATTACTCAAATAATGTTTAGTAAAGGTAATATTAATGAGAGAAAACATCTTGCCACACTTGTTCAACCAAAAGAAATAATTGTAGATATGTTTGCTGGAATAGGATATTTTTCATTACCCATTGCGAAACATTCAGATGTAGAGAAGGTTTATAGTATTGAATTGAATCCCATTTCATTCAAATACTTATCTGAAAACATAATGATAAATCATTTAGAAGATAAAATTGTTCCTATTCATGGAGATTGTAAGGAGGAAGTAATTAAACTTAGTACTTCTGGTATTAGAGCAGATCGTGTTATCATGGGTGTATTTCCAGCACCAAAAGACTATATTAATGATGCTCTTACCTTAACAAAAAAAGAAGGAACGATATATCACTATGAAGGAGTAGTGGATAAAGAACATTACATGGAATTATATGAAGAATTTAAAGAAATTGCTAATGAAAAAGGATATCAAAGTAACTTAAAATCGAAGAGATTCGTGAAAAGTGTTGGTCCAAATTTATATCATGTTGTTTTAGATATTCTTGTATCAAAAAATATTAAAAAATACCAGAATAACAGTACGTTTTTTAAGTAAGTATATTATTATTTTATTTATTATAAAAAAGATTTGAATGTTTAATTAAAATCTTGATTTGAACAAATTAAAGATCTATAGTAACACATGTAATAAGAAAAAAGAGGAGAATTCATGCCAGAAAATCCATTAATCGGATTGGATTATTCCCATAACAATAATCTAACTTTAGAAGCCCCTAGTTATGCCGAATTCACGGAATTTTTATTTTCTTCTGGATATAAACTTGGTAAAATTCAGGCAGGTTTTGATTCAGCAAGTAAATTGGAAAATTATGACATGATATTACTTTCAACACCGAAAAATTCAAATTTGACAAGAAATGAAATCGAGGTTTTAGATGAATATGTAAAAAACGGTGGAAGTCTCTTGATTGTGAGTTCAAGCGGAGGAGATCTAATAAATGGTACTAATTTGAATGAATTATCTCATATTTTTGGATTTGAATTCGTTCCTGATGAAGTGAATGATTCCATGAATTATGTAAATCTTCAAAAACGCCCAATTTTATCTAAATTTAAGCCACACGTGCTTACTGAACAGGTAAGGAAAATAGTTTATTCTAGTGCATGTTCTATAAAAGTGTTAGATTTTGTTGAGGCAGATGAAAACATTAAAATTGATGTAATTCTTAAAGGTGGTCTCAATTCTTGGACGAGAACATTTAATGGTCAAAATTGGGAAGAACAAGATAATCCAAAAATTCCCCTAATGATAGCTGTTAATTATTATAAAGGGAAAGTGGTTGGATTTGGAAATCTATCAATTTTTTCATCACTCGGACGAGAATATGGAATAACTGCTCTCGATAATAATATCCTTATTGCAAATATCTTACGATGGTTGACTGTTGGAGCATATTCAGAAGGAAAAGTAGTAACAGTTAATTTATTATTGGAATTTTATTATTGGATT
>JBHLME010000131.1:0-12470 GCA_048938445.1 Promethearchaeota archaeon
ATGCAGTAGGAGCAGATATCCTCACAACAGAATGTCCATTTTGTAAGACAAACTTGACTGATGCCAATAATCTCTATGATCATGGGTTAAAAGTTATTGGGTTACTCCAAATGATTGATGAGTACGATTTAATAGAAATTTCAGGATAATTTAAATATTAATTTTTTTTTCTAGTTATTTACTTATACTTTAATCATCATAAACTAACTGATATCACTAATTATCGAAAGGTATAAATATTAACCTTACAAAACTACTAATATTAGTAAATTGGGATAAATTTAATTTTAAACATACTATTGAAAAGCCATGCAATCAATTCAGTTTTTCGTCAATTTATTTAGTCTAATAATTGGATATTTTTTAGGATCTATTTTACCAGCATATTTTTTTGGTAAGTTAAAAGGTATGGATATCAGAGAAGAAGGTACTCGTAATGCTGGAACTACAAATGCATTTCACGTATTAGGTCTTACATATGCCATTCCAACAGCATTTTATGATACTTTAAAAGGATTATTTGCAATGCTCATTGCGTACTTTTTAGGTGCGGATTTCTTCTTTGTACAACTAACTGGAATTTTAGTAATTATAGGACACGTGTTTCCATTTTATATTAATTTTCGTGGAGGTCAAGGTGTTGCTACTGCAACAGGAATTATCCTTTATTATCTATGGATTTATATTTTTAGTGGATTAGGATTAGAAATTTTTTTTGCTATCGGATTTTGTATAATAATCGTGATAATTTTTACATATATAACAAAAATGGGGAGTATTTTACCGATTTTAGTATTTCCGATTCTTGATTTTTCATTATTTGTCTTTTATCCCGAATTGTTGATATATAATTTGTTTTTTACTTTAGTAAGCTTGCATATAATGATTATTGGACTTTACAAAATTATCACTGAAAAAAAAATAAAAATAGAAGACGAGACATTTTTGTCCCACTGGTGGCGTGTTGCAATAAGACCCCTTGCAATATTATTTATTATTTTTTATTTTATTATGGGTAAAGGTTTTGCTATAGTCCTCGTTGGTTTGGTCGTCTGTGTTTTTTTGATAATTGATATAACTAGAATCCTTCATAAACGCACCAATGAGCTACTTACACAAAGAATTAAGTATATATTTAAGAAAACTGAAGAAAAAAGATTTTCATCAATGACAATCTTTTTGATTGCAACTTTTTTTTCAATTCTGTTATTTCAGGAAAATATTGCAATAACAGCTGTGGTTTTTCTCATTTTTGGAGATATATTCAGTAAAATATTTGGCTTGTCTTTTGGACGTCATAAATTATTTGAAAAAACAGTTGAAGGAACACTAGCTTTTTTTGGAAGTGTCTTGATTAGTGGATATTTTATTTATTTTTCTCTATTACCCACCGAATATATTATTTCACTATTAGTTTTATTTTTTGGAGGGCTTATGGCACCAATAGCAGAAATTATTCCAATTGACATTAATGATAATTTTACAATTCCGATATTAAGCGGAGCAACTATGTTTGTGGCAGTATTTTTTGGATTATAAATTTTTATTTTGATAATTTAATTTATTTCTAATAGATTCTTAATAACATAAGGTTTTTAATTATCAATTGAAAACTAAAAGAATACTGAAATTAATTAATGTTAATCATCCTTTACTAACCATTCTTTAGCATCTTCAATTGAATCAAATGGTTTGGCACCAATTTTAGAAAACTTATTTACAACATTTAAAAAGATCTTCTTTACCCCAGTTATTCCAAGAACTGCGGTTTTTTTTGAAATTGGTCCTGCAACTTTTCCAGCATTACTAAAAGCGTCAACAGTTTCTTTTATTGCATAACTTCCTCTAACATCAACAAGCCCTAAGATCTCCGTCTTACCTGATTCCATCGTTAATTTTAAAATAGCATTAACTAGGGCAGGAAATTTACTCCCTTGAAGATTTCTATAATCATCATAGAGGATTTCTTTTCCTTTATAAGTTATCCAACTCTGGCGCTTCTTTGCTTCTTCCAAGATATCTTTATCTATGTGGTTCTCAGACATTTTACATCAATGACGTAATTATTTATTAAAACGATAATGAATTACATTCATTTAAATTTATAGATAAAATAAAATTTGCTTTAAAGATTTCAAAGGAAAAATGATTAAGATTATCGTTCAATAAATACCATTATTTTGTTTCTGTTTAATAGGTTTGAGGACAACGCAAACACGCTCAACACTCTTTACATCACTGCGTCCTCTAAAATTTTCTAATAATGCATCTAGTTCGGTAATTTCTGGAACACGGACTTTAATCAACACGCCACATTGTCCTGCCAAGAAATATACTTCTTCGCATTGAGGAATGATTTGAGCTTCCCGTAAAAGATCCTTAATTTGAGTTTCTTCCGTGGGCATAACGGTTACAAATGCCATTATTCCAGAATCTTCCTCTCGACATACCTTGATCGTGAATTTTTCGATAACGTTATCCTCTTGGAGCCTAATAACTCGTTTTCGAACAGTTGATTCGCTCAATCCAATCTCATCTGCAATTTCGCGATAAGGTCTTCTTGAATCTTCTATCAGCATTTCTAATATTCTTTTATCCTTTTCATCCATATTTTTCATTTCATTCCCATCCTGTTTCTTTTCATTAAATATATAAAAAAAAATTATAATTAAATATAAAAAAATATCATAGATATTTAGTTTTTAATAAAAGTCTTTTGCATATTCAGGGTAATCTCCTAATAATGGAGCAAATAGTCTCTCGTATTCTACTGCCATGCAATGTACTCCACTTGCTTTTGAGTTCTCCTTAATCTCCTTAATGAAAGGTTTAAAGAATTCAACGTTTACTTTATCTAGTGCAGCATATTTTGCCTTTTTATCTCCTTTATTTTCCTTCTCTGCTGTTTTGAGTGCTTTAAGTAATTCTTTGGGCACGCTTACACCAGGAATATAGTTGTCAAAATACCAAGCTATTCCATGGCTTTTCATGGGAAATACTCCTAACAGTATTGGCACGTTAAATCTAGATAATTCCTTTATGAATTCTTTTGCTACATCAATATCGAATGCTGTTTGTGTCTGAATGAAGTCAATACCCTGTTCGACTTTTCTTCCCACTTTAAGGATTTCAGGTTCCATGAATTCTCCCATTGCATTCGGATTCGCGACACAACCATAATTCATCTCAACCTTGCCCCCAGTTATCTCGTTGCCTTCGTAATCAGTACCTTCATCAATAATTTTTGATAGGAGTTCACAGAACTGAGTGCTATCAATATCATAAGAGGGACGAGCTTTCTTGTTATCTCCTAGAGCGGTATGATCTCCTGTTAATACGAGAATGTTTTTTAATCCCATATATGCTCCAGCAATCACATCTCCAAATAATGCAACTCGATTGCGATCTCTCACAGCTACTTGCCAAACTGCTTCAATTTTAGCATCTCTCTGAACTACATAACTTGGAACTAAAGAAGACATGTATGCATCTCCTTGAGGTCCATCAGTTACGTTAGCAGCAATTATTCGATTAGTTTTCTTCATTTCTTTGGCAGAATGAATGATTTCAGTCATGTCCATTATTTTCTTAGGTTCGAGCTCTCCTGTGAATACAAAATGTCCTGCTTCGAGTGCTTTACATAATTTACTATATGCTGGTCGTTTAGGCATTTTATTTCTTCTCCTCCTTCTTTTCTTCCTCATTAGTGAGTGGTTTATTTATTTGAATATAGGCAGGACTCGTAGCTGATCGATAATCTCGTGCGGGACGATAAACCTTGAATAGATCTAGCCTATTAAATTTCTTTAATCTCTTGTAGATCTCTATCCACGCACAAGGATTTTTATAACCGCCAACTTCACACATTCCGTCGACAGTTCCTCCACAAGGTCCATTATTCAAATGCTTCGCACATCCAGCAATGGGACAAACACCTCCAGTTACTCCTAATAAACAATTTCCACACGTTTCACAGTATTGAATGAAGTTGTTTTCACCATTATTTTGCACTCCACCAAATTGGCTATTTTGTGCTGGAAATGTTAAAATCTTATCAGCAACTTTATTGAGCATCACGACTCCCAGACCACAAGCTAATGATAAAATTGCTTCATATTCGTCGGTAAATGGTCTTACTGTAGTTGCAGCAATCCTGTCATCACATTGTCTTAAAACAGTGATAGCTTTCCAAGTTAGCTTTTTGCCCTCAGTTTGATATTTTAATTCTAGGAGCTGTCCAAGAACAATAGCCTCATTGATCGAGCGTGGCGGCTGGCAACAACCATCACAACCCGCGATGAGAATCTTTTTGTAGTCTTTCACCATTGCGTATAGTTCGTTTATATCTTTTTGTTGCGTAATTATCATATTACTTTTTCTCCAATTTTTTCATTTTTTTTTAAATTATTTTGATTAAATTTCCTTTATCATATATTTTTCAAAAAGTTATTATTTAAGTAGTTAATTTTTCAATTAGTTTATCTGGTTTCACGCTTCTTTGCTTTAAATTTATATCTTCGAGAGATACACCTAAAGCAATTGCCATTATTTCTGGTAGATAAATTACAGGTATATCCAAATCTTTACCTGTCTTTCTTGCAATTACTTTCTCCTTTCTATCATATTGTGTCACACATGCTGGACAAACAGCTATTAACGCATCAATATCTTCTTCAAGTTCGCATAATTCCGTCATTTTATCTTCTACTAATTTCTCACCAATTTCATCTTGTAAGCGGGCACAATAACCACAACATTCAAGTTTATTAGCAAAATCAACTGTTTTAGCACCTAATGCTTTTAGGATTACATCTATCCTTTCAGGCTTTTCAGGATGGTCAAATTGCATGATTTTACTAGGTCGGACGAGATGACATCCATAATGGACAGCAAAGGTAAAATCGTCTAATGGCTTTACAAGTGATTTTTTAATTTTTTCCAGCCATTCAGGTTGACTGAATAATTCTACCATATGGACAACTTTAGTAGTTCCCTTATATTCATAGTTTATTTTCTTCAATATTTCATTGATCTTCTTCTTATGTTCTGGATCTTCTTCTAATAAAACACTAACGGTTTTTAGTGTTTCATAACATCCTGAACAAATTGTCATTACATCATTCCCCATTTTTTCGGCTATTGCTAAATTCCTTGCGCCAAGTGTTAACCACGTGTCTATATTTAGAGATTGTAAGGATACGGGTTCCGGACAGCAGCTCACTCCTTCCATCTCCTTTAGATTTATACCTAAAACGCTTGAAACCTCTCGAAATGCTTTTTCTAGGTAAGGTTGCTTTAATGGGATATTACATCCTAAAAATATTGCAAAATCCATTATTTAATCTCCTCCACTTTTTTTAATAATTCTTTCAAACCAGTTTCTTCAAATATGAATTGTATTTCATCAAGTTTTGGACCGATTACTTCGGGTAATCCTAACCTTTCTCGTCGTTTGTCAATATTTTTTTTCATTCCTTCTGTATAAGGAATTACAAAGCCATTCTCGAGAATAGTTATCACGCTACTAGAGTATTCTTTTGGAATTTTACCTTCTTGTGCAGCCATGCTTCGCAATAAAGCAAGAATAAATGAATAATCTACATTTTTTGGACATCGCTCTGTACATCTATGACATAAGGAACAAGTCCAGATTGCTTGACTTGATAGCACTTCTTCTTTAAGTCCTAACAAGCAAGATGCGACAACCCGATGAGGTTGTAAGTCTACATATTCAGTAACCGTGCATCCAGAACTACACACTCCACATTGAATACATTTAAGCAGCGATTTTGCACCCACTTTCTGGCTTATTTCGTATCTAAAATTCTTGTCCAACTCACTCGCTTTTTTTGCTAATCTTTGGGTCATTTTTATGCCACCTCCTTTGCTTTGATAATTTTATCACCTTTTTTAGTTCTTGGTCCTAATTCTTTAACCTTTTCAACAAATTCGGTTACTACTTGGGAAAATCGTTTTCCTTCACTTGCAGACACCCATTCAAGGCGATATCGTTCAGGATTAATTCCCACTTTATGAAGTATATCCTTTAACTCATTGTACCTATTTAACATGTCATAATTTCCTTCTAAATAGTGGCAATCTCCAATATGACAACCTCCAATAAAAACACCATCTGCTCCTTCTAAAAATGCTTGTAAGATGAAGCTTTTTGGAATTCTACCTGTACACATTACTCGTATCGGTCTTATATTCGTAGGATATTGGAATCTGCTTACACCACACGTATCTGCTCCCGCATAACTACACCAATTGCATAAAAATGCAACTATACGCGGTCTTTCATCCACATAATCACCTTTAACTGCTTCAGCAATCATTGGATAAATTTGTTCATCAGCAAAATGGCTCATAGTAATTGCACCTGCTGGACACGCAGCGGCGCAATCACCACATCCCTTGCACAATAGTGGATTGGATTCTGAGACTAAGACCTCATTATCGAAATTTACTCCAATTGCTCCAAAGTTACATACTTTTTCACATTCTTGACATGCAATACATAAAGCTGGATTAACTACTGAAACCAATGGTTCATTCTCAACTTCACCTGAAATGAGTGGTATTAATGCATGTGCAGCAGCTCCCCTCGCTTGTGAAATGGAATCTGCAATGCCTTTTGGCCCATGACAAGTGCCTGCCAGATATATTCCATCTGTGGCAAAATCAACAGGTCTTAGCTTGACATGTGCTTCCAAGAAGAATCCTTTCTGGTCACGAGCACATTTTATTAATTCTCCTAATAATTTGGTATCATGAGGAACTAATGGAGTAGAAAGGACTACTTTATCAGCATCGATCGTCAAGTCAACTTGTGTCAAAATATCAGTAACTTTCACTGATAATTTTCCATTTTTTTTCTCTACTTTAGGATATTCATTGAATCTGATATAATTAACGTTTTCCCTGGCTTTCCAATAGTATTGCTCTTCATCTGCTCCTACTCTAATATCACGGTATAAAACAAAAATATTAGAATTTGGATAGTTCTCTTTTACATAAAGAGCATGTCTTATCGATTCAGAACAACAAATTAATGAACAATAAGTAAAACCATTTCCTCCTTCGGGCTGCCTTGAACCAACGCAGTGAATGAAAACAAGCGTTTCTCCATCTTTAAGTTTATTGTCTCTTAGCTTTTCTGAAAATTCAAGTTGGGTCATCACCTTGTCGCTCATTCCCTTCTCGCCATAGTAATACCATCCCTCTGGTTTATACTCATAAGCTCCAGTTGCCACCACGATTACACCGACATTCAAATCTATATCTTTCTCTTTATTTTTTACCTTTATCTTGAAATCCCCAATCGATCCTTTAACATCAACCACTTCAGAATTAAGATAAGTCACTATATTTTTATGAGCATTAAATTCATTTATTTTTTCTTCCAGAAATTGTTTAGAATCAATTTTATCGAAGTTAATCTTATAAATTAGATTTAATTGTCCACCTAATTTATCTTTATTTTCCACCAAGTGAACTTTGAATCCCTTATTAGCAATTTCAATAGCCGAGCTAATTCCAGTAATTCCTCCTCCTATAACGAGAGCTTCCGGTACAACATTACCTTTAATTTTTATTTCTGGTTTTTGATATTGCACACGTGCAACTCCCATCCTTATGAGATCTTTTGCTTTATCAGTGGCTCTTTTATTATCATGCATGTGTACCCAGGAGTCTAATTCCCTGATGCTTACGAAATTAAATAAATACTCATTCAAGCCTGCCTCTCTGATCGTCTTTTGAAAGAGTGGTTCATGAGTTCTTGGAGTACATGCCGCTACAACAATTCTATTTAAGTCAAGCTCTTCTATTTTTTCTTTTATGATATCTTGGGTTAATTGAGAACAGCTATATTTATTTTCCATGCTATAAACCACATTAGGAAGGGTTTTAGAATACTCTACCAATTCTGGAACATCCATATAACCAGCAATATTAATTCCACACCTACAAATAAATACGCCTATTCTTGGTTCATCAAGAGGATTAACTATTTTCAAAGGTGGGAGTTCTACCTTTGTTTCTTCATCGCTTAGTGGTACTGCATGAGTTGCAGCTAATGCTGCAGCACCTCCTGCTTTCGCAACAGAATTAGCGATATCATCTGGAGATTGACAAGATCCAGAAACATATATACCTTCTTGTGTGGATCTTAAATCTTCCGTTGAATCCTTAGTCTTAAAAAATCCTAATTCATTCGTTTCAATGTTTAGAATTTTAGCTAATTTATCCGCATCTTTTCTAGGAGTCACGGCATTCGCAAGTACAACTAAATCAAATTCACTAACTTCAACATCACCCGTGTCTAAGTTAGCATGTTTAACAAATAGGTTTTTATTTTCTGTATTTTCTCTAATATCACCTGGTATTCCCCTATAATAGGTGAGACCATATTCCTCTTTAGCTCGCTCAATAAATTCTTCTTGATTTTTTCCTATAACCCGAATGTCATTGAAAAAGATCGTAACACTTGTATCAGGTGCATGTTCTCGCGTTATTACTCCTTCCTTAGTTTGGTACATGCAACAAAATTTTGAACAATAAGCACATAAGTCTTCATTTCTAGAGCCTACACAACTAATAAATGCTATATTATGTGCATGTTCACCATCTGAAGGACGCAATAATTCTCCCCCAGTGGGACCAGAGGCACTTAACAACCGTTCATATTGCATTGCTGTAATTACATTAGGATATTCTCCATAATGATACCTGTCTAATAATGAAGCATCGAGTTGATCGAATCCAGTAGCAACAATAATTGATGCGATATCGTATTCTATCACTTCATCTTTATCATCCCAGTTTATTGCACCAGCTTCACATTCTTTCTCACATAATTTACAAGCATTCTTGGTAAGATAAAGGCATTTTTCAGCATCTATAACTGCTTTTCTTGGAACTGCTTGAGGAAATGGAATATATATTGCTTGTCGATTACCCATGCCTTCTTCAAATTCATTAGGGATTTTCTTCATTGGACATTTTTCACTACAAGCACCACACCCAGTACAAGCATCCCAATTAACATATTTTGCTTTTTTCCTAATTTTAACCTTGAAATCTCCTGCCTTTCCCTTGACTTCTTGTACTTCAGAATAAGCAAGAAGTTCAATGTTAGGATGTCTACTTGATTCTACCATCTTTGGTGCTAAAATACAAATAGAACAGTCTAAAGTAGGAAATGTCTTGTCTAATTGTGCCATTCTCCCTCCTACCGAAGAAGTTTGTTCAACAAGTATGACTCGGTATCCCTGATCCGCTAAAGTGAGACTAGCTTCAATACCGCTAATCCCCCCCCCAATTACCATTATATTACTACTTGTCATTTTTTTTCCTTTTTTTTATTATATATTGGATTCATTTTTTCGTAATTTTTAAAAAACAAAAACTATTCAAATAAATGGTTTATGATTTTAAAAATTAAACAATTTTTTTAGTATATTTACGACTTTTTACCTTAAAAATGTTATCACTTTTTATCATTTTCAGTCATTAGTGATCCAAATTTATCAATAAATGTTAATATTTGATCATACACTTTGCTCTCAATTCTCAAATAACGAAATTTCAGAGTAATTTTTCCGTCAAAAAAAAATCATTAGAAAAAAAAATAGTCAATTCTCCTTATAAATATTTTTATCTTTCGCTTAAAAAATTATATCATAATAATAAATTGTTTTTATATTTGGTATTCGTTTATATTAATCATCTCTTGTCATATCAATTTTTAAATTGTTCTAAATATTTATTAATAAGTTTAGTCAATATGGAATTAATAACTAATGAATTTAGATGTTAAAATATGAAAATTGTAGTAACTGGTGCACTTCATTCGGGTAAATCTAGCTATGTAAAATATTTTGATACAAAAGCAATGAATATTGAAGCGGCTGGAAGTGATAAGAAGTTCTATACCGTAGGAATGGATTTAGCCACTTTTCAAATAGAAGCCTTTAAAATATTCTTATTTGGAACTCCTGGATTACTAAGAATGCAAATAATGAGAGACGTCATTGCTGATGGGGCAGATGGTGTGATTTTTTTACTTGATTCAACTCGTCCTGAAAGTGATGAAGATGCAATGCTGATACTACATTCTTTAAAAGAACACATCCCTCCGGATATTCCTATTATTTTTTGTGCTAATAAACAAGATGAACAATCTGCTCGCTCTTCTGAACAAGTTAAAGCTCAAAATCAGCTCCCTGATAATGCAAAAATATTTCCTATTAGCGTTAAGAACAGATTAAATATGAATGAATCACTCAAGTATATAGTAAATCTTGTTTTTGAGAAATATGAAGATATTCTTGAAATTCTTCGCAAATATGAAGATGATCTTGAGGGATTAGGAAAACAATTAAACATGAATACTGAAGAATTACAAGAATACCTTCGTTCTCTTGAGATAAAGAGATTTATTACTATTGATAGAGAAAATAAAACTATCGAGGTCATAGAAGGATTAAAAAAACTAATTTAATACTTTTTGATAATGAAGAAATCTTACCTTGTTTATCTTCTTGAATATAAAATATACCATTCATTTATAGCGATATAACACTCATTGATAAATATAAAAAACTATTTTTTATTATTTATTATAATGTCAACAAGATCCGAGGATACATTAATCTTTTATGCTCTCACACCAGGACATTACCAACCTGATGAGATGAGAATCATTTATGACTCATTAAAGGAATTTTGTGATAAAAAGAAGAATATTGATAACAGCGACAGGTTCAACATTGTTTTATTTCAAGAAGATGGCCCAAATTATTTAGAAGATTTTACTCTTAATCCAGAAAACATTCTTATTGCGTTGGAATCCTTGGAACCTATGATTGTGAGAGCTAACATGTCTGGAGGTATTATGGTCTCAGCTACATTCATTATAGATGTCTTTAAAAAAATCCCAAACAAGTGCTTTCGAATGATAATTTTAACAGATAATTATACCCACGAGATCCCTGATATATATATACCGGTTTTAGATAATATTCTCGAAAAAATTAAAGATATGCCTTTAATTGTAGACATACTCAGAATTAATGTTAATAACTATGAAGAAGATCTTAAGTTATCAGAATTAATTAAAAAGACTCGAGGAAAACTTCATGAAGTTCAAAATTTAAATGAATTATCTCTGATTCTTGATCTTTTGGCTGAAAAAAAAACTTTTTCTACTTATTCGTTATCAGATGACATGTATCCCGATGAAATACCTATTGAAAACCACTTATTTTATAAAAATTTAGCAGATGATCCGATCTTAAAAATAGATAAACAGACCTGTTCAATCTGCTTTAAAAAAGATAATAATGCAATTGTCCAATGTCCGAATTGCGAAACAACTTCACATAAAATATGTTGGGCATTATGGTCTAAAAATAGCAATATAGGGATATTTAACATCTTTCGATGCCATACATGTTTTCACCTACTCAAGCTTGATGATGATTTCGTTTACATGGTCCATACAGGACAATTAAAAGCAATAGAAGAAATCAAAGTTGATGTAATGGATTTACATGAATTTGAAGAGAGTATAGAAGCAGAAGATGGTCCAAAAATCATTGCCGTGGAAGATCCGATGGCAATGTTATTTGATAAGAATGATGATGATATAAGAATCATTGATGATGAAAATTGATTATATGATTTTTACTTGATATTGATTGTTGGTGTAAATTTATAAATTAGAGTAATAAAATTATTTTATTAACTCAAAAAAATAGAAACTCTAAAAAAAAAGGTAATTGTTTTTTGACTTATTTCGATAAAAAAAAGCTTCAAGCCCTTTTGAAATGGTATAAACAAGAGGTAGGAATAGATCTCATTGCAGTTCTAGTTGTTGATAGGACTGGTTTAGTTGTCGATTTTTTAACTAAAATTCCCGAAAAAGCAGATGAAAAAAAATTTATTGGAGCATTTAGCGCATTAGCTGATCTAATTCTTAAAAAAATAACATCAGATTATGATTTAGGAACTTTTGGAGCGGGAACTTTTGACACTGATCAGTATCGATTTATATTTTGCGAAGCTGGACCTGAATTTGTGTTTGTAACTGTGTTAAATGCACTTTCTACAATTGATCCATACTTCCCCTATGCGTTTATAGGGGCTGAGAAAATAGCTCGTATTTTTGATGGGCGTCCTGTAAGTCCCGTAATCCCAAAAATTAAGACAGATTATGGAATAAAAAAAATGCATAGAAAAATTGACATGCTCCAAAAAGTAAAGTTTGTTTCTGACGATTATCTATGTAAACTCAGTTTTATAGGAGATAATGGTGTAGGAAAGACCAGTATCGTCCAACGTTATGTGAACAATATTTTCCACTTGGATTACCGTGCAACGATAGGAGCTTTCATTACGAAGAAGATATGTAAATTTGAAGGACTTGCTGATACCCAAGTGCGTTTCGTGATTTGGGATATTGC
>JBHLME010000132.1:0-12464 GCA_048938445.1 Promethearchaeota archaeon
ATATATGTCCATGGACACAAAAATATCTAAAGAATATTGAGGATTAGACATAGGGTTTAAGATCTTATTTTTCTATCACTTTTGAGAATTTTTTTTCCTTTATTTTAAGAAAAACGAGGCAAAATTTGAGTTTTTTTAAAATTTGTCTCAATTTTCTGTGAAATTGGAATGGAAAGGTAAATATACAGTTCGATTTACTTGGAAATTTATTTTTACCGGAAGTCTAATGATTTCAACTTTTCTCTTTTTTACAATTTTGAAAACTAACTATTTAAATTAGTAAAACTTATTATGGTTTTATAGAAAAAACAAAATTAGTGAATTAATAATGACCAATATGGAACTTTCACCAGAAATAATGGAAGAAGCAAGGAAACGGATTTCTTGGGTACAATATAAAGGAAAAGAAATAGAAATTGATGATTTCACAAATCTTAGCGGAGATGAGTTTGTCAGATTAATCCGAGCAAATGCGGAAATAACATTAAAAATGGGAAAGAAAAATATTTTGGCTATTGTAGATTTTACCAATAGTTATGCTAACAAGGATGTTATGGATGCATTAAAGGAAACAAGTGAAAAGACAGAACACCTTCTTGATAAAACAGCAGTGTTAGGAATTACTGGGGTTAAGAAGATTCTCTTGAACTTTTTAAATAAAGTTACAAATATTGGAGCAAAATCATTCAATTCAATTGAAGATGCAAAAGAATGGTTGATAAGCTAAAGAAAAACTTTATCAAGAAAGGTCATGATAATCAATTTTTTATAAAAAATTCTAATAAGCAAATCAGATAAGAAAAAATTAAAGCGGGTTATGAGGGAAACGAACTTCCAACCATCGGATTACTTATTTATTATGAATATTTTTCCCTTCCCAACGTCCACTGGTGGAGATAAACCTGATTAAACCCCTTCTCTTATCATTAAAGTATGTCAGCTTCAGGAGCAAAAACTGCTTGGTGGACTATTTTTCCTATTGGTTCATCAATAGATAGCTCTTTCATACGGGATTTTACTTGTTTTTTATGTTCTTTACCAAAAATATCTTTGTATAAACTAGTAGCTCTTAATATACTTATAAAATACATAAATGTCTTATCAGATATATTCTTATTTTGCAAAAGAACATCTTTTAATTTATTAATAATTTCTTCTCTTAATTCATTATTGAAATTTGTAACTGTAAAATGAAACATTAACCTGACTCTCTTAACAGACAAATTCATGAGTTGTAAAGATTCTAAATGTTCTGAGAAAAACGGTAATAAATATTTAGCTCTTTTTAATAATTTTCCAAAATAATATGAAATTTTTTTATTTGGTTTCAATTCTGACATAATCGATAAAACCCCATCAAGATAAGGATCTCCCATAAAAGTAGTTTCAATATTTTTAATTCTATGTTTTATAATTTCTATTTTTTTAAGAATTACCAAATCCATTATTGCTGCACCAAGTACTCCTTCACTCTTCATCTTAACAGGATTCGTTGCATTAAATAAGATATATATATCGGAAACTAATAATGGTGACTCTATTCTTATCTCTCCTCATATATATATTTGAAAATTATTAACATATAAAATAAATAGACATTTTGGTATATAAATAAGTTCTGTGATTCATTTTGCATTCTAATATTATGTATACTAAAGTCATATAAAATGATATAAGCTACATTGGAGAATATATATAATAATACTCTTTCTATAATTTGATTAAATGTATATATCCTAATGATTTGAATTAAAATGCCTTTTTTTTCTTAATAATAGATAAGATAATTAATGATCCTACGAATAGATTACAAAGAATGAATAGTGGATTAAAAGAAATTTCAAGATTATTTGGTAATACAATCATGAGGATTATGAAATTCAAGATTAAAACCATATAAATAGCTTATAAAGAAAGCCTAATTATTGCTTTCTCAATAGCTTTTCAATATGATCTAATTCTTTTTCTAATTCCTTCTTCCGTTCTTCAAGTATTTGCTCTCGTTGAATAAGTTCTTCCTTACTTGGTGTCGTTAAATATTCGCCTTTTTCATGAGCGGATTGCGTATTTTTTAGTTCTTCTAAAACATCACGTCTATTTACCTTTTTAAATCGTGGATCTGTTTTATTAGGATAGATTGAACTATTAATTTCAGCAATCCTTCTCCTTATTGCAGACCTAATAAATTCAGACTTAGTTTGTAGTTGTAAGTGTGAATACCTGTTTATTTTTTTGTATAACCTTTCAGATACCATGACTTTAATAAATTTATCTTTTTTATCATCCTTCATTTTAAAAATCCAAAATTGATTAAATTATGATCATTAGGATCATTATGATCATAATGATCAATTTTATATTTAAATCTATCTAAACACTTTGGTAAATTTTCTTTGAAATTGGAATGAAAAGGTCAGTACGTAGGTTGGTTTATAAGGGAATTTCGAGGAAAAATAACCATTGGAAACTCACATGAGATTATTTGTCTTTATAATATGGAGAGCCTGCTTTCATAAAACGATTTAAATGGCGCATTGACGCCACTAATTTTCCTGTTTCTTTTTCCTCTAATGTAGAATCAAGCCAAAAATATTCTGTTTTCTTAGAGGCTCCAATACAAACATACTTCCCTTTAGCAATATAACAAACTCCAATAAGTGCTGGGCCGTTAATGTTCCTCAGTTCAGTGGCACCAAAGAATGGCACCGCATTAAATTCCTCAGTACTAGTTTCTCCATAACCTAAAGCCATTGCCTCAAATATGACTGTAGGATAGTAAATCGTATTTTCCCAGGGTGATTTATCTTTAAATTTATAATAATCCAATTGATCTGTGATTCTTTTTAATCCAATATCGGCTTCTTCTTGTGTAAGTAAGATCTCTTTGGAAGGGAGCTCATCCCCTACTCTCAGTCGTGCTAATATACGTAATTCCTCAGGTATGCTATTTTTTAGTTCTACTGCTTGTAAATATGATGGCTCCTCAGGTGAACCAATTGATATAGTGCCTGTCATTATTTGTTGTCCAGTTTTCAATTCTGCCCATGCTTTAACTTGAATATCATTCAATGCTATTGGCAACATATCATGAGATATTTCTGCAGGTAATTCAATGATCGCTCTAACTTTTTCTTTATGGACTGTAGCATAGGTGTAATACATGCTAACAGTCCCCTGTTCAAACCACCGATCACCGAATAATTTTAAGGCTAAGGGTGCAAACATGCTTAAATGAATGGTTCCTTGTATCGTTCCACCACGCATACCGACGCTTTTAGCTACATTATCATCATGTATGGATGTAGCATGTTCTTTAATAAGATTTTCTGGCGCTCGCCAACCTCCAATAATCATTCCATCTTTAATTTGAATATCATCTACCATAGACGACATACCTATTCTATTGATATATGATTGATTATATTGATTTCTAAAAATTAATTAAATTTTAAAAAAAATTACCCTATAAATTCCTTTAAAGTTTTTAAATATTGTTCAATCTTTTCATCTTGTCCTTCCCGTTCAGGCCCTTGTGGCCCTTCTAACCGTAATTCAAGAAATTCTGGACATATTTCACCGATACATGTTGATTTTTCAAGTGCTTTTCTCATTCCTTTAGAAAACAGTTTCTTCCAAGATAATGCATGCGTGTAGAAAGTAGCAACCTTTGGAATGGGTGTTTTGATAACTTCACCAAGTGATTTTACAAATTTAGTCATTTTTCTGTCTGAACCGAATGCTTCGACCCTGGTTGCAAAAACTAGCGCTTCGGGATGGTCATTGACTATATCTTCAGGTTTTATTGAATCTATGGAACCCACCTTTACATCATAATTTGATTTTAATCTTTCAGCAAATTGGTTTGACAAGCGTTCAGTATTACCTGCTTGTGAATTATGAATGAACCATACTTTTTTCATGTTTTTTATTACCTCAATTAATATTTATTCAATTTTGTAAGTTATATATAGATATAATTTGAATGATATTTTAATGCATCTTTCATGTATTTACCTTCTCTTGTCTGTGGTCATTTTAAAAAATCATCAATAAAATCAAAATCTTCTTCGCGAAATGGACATAACACATAACCATTTGCTTTGGTTTCTTCAAGATGCTTTTCAACCTCGCTTTCAGCCCATGAAGAAATGAAAAATACGGGAATATCTTTAAGCCATTCAGCACTCTTGATTTTTTTACACACATCAAATCCAGAAATGTCTGGCAACATGATATATATCAAGATTAATTTCGGCTTGAAAAAAATGAGCTCTTCAATGGCTTTTATGCCAGAAATCACGGCCTTGCAAGAATATCCCTTCTTTACAAAAATTGATTGGATAATTTTTATATCTGATGCATAAGGATAGACGAGTAAGATATCATATTTAACATTAAATTCTTCCCTTTTCTTAAAATATCTTAAATAGTCAATGAGAATGTCAAACTCTTTTAAATCAAATGGTTCTAAAAAAAAGCCATTAGCCTTAGTTTCTTCAAGATTATTTTTAACCTCACTTCTAGGCATGCCAGTAGCATAAAATACAGGGATATTTTTGAGCATGTGATCTTTTTTTATTGATTTGCAGATGTCATAACCCAAAGAGTCTGTTAAAATGATATCGAGCAAGATCAATTTTGGATGGAAGTTTTGCACTTCATTTAATACTTTAGCTCCTGAAATAAATCCTTTACAGCTATATCCTTCTTTATTGAAATACTCATTTAAGATTTCAATCATTTTAATGTCATCATTGACTATTAGGATATCATACGGATATTCATCCTCTTTTATTATTCTTGATACTTTTTCTTTTTTTGTCATGAATTTTGTGTTGATTCCTAAGGAAATTATGATTGTTATATAAAACTAAATATTTATAGATATATCTAAAAAATACTATCCTTTTTCCTTATTTTTTTATTTTTAAGGTTCACAAATTCTCCTTGGAATCTGATTTTAAATTCAAATATAATGATTTGTATCTAGTTATAATAAAGGAGACCAATTTTTAGAAATATCATTTGAATTGACATGACAATGATATTGTCCATTTTCAATTATTGGACTAGTAAAATTTAATATTTAACAGCTCATACTTGTTTATAAAATAATCTGATCTATTTAAGGTGCAAAAAATGACAGAAAAAACACATTCCCATGAAAGAGAAATACCTCATTCGCATTTATACCAATTATCAATGCCCATAATATTTTTTATGATCTGGATTCTTGATACTTTTATTTTTAAACTGACAACATGGCTCAATGAGATAGTGATCTCATGGATTCGCATGCCCTTATTCATTATAGTCTTAGTAATGGCTGTAATCTTCATTTATTTATCACATGAATCCATATTTAAAGAATCACATGAAGCATCTGATACATTATTGACTGATGGGATTCTTGGGCATGTAAGAAATCCATTGTACTTAGGAATTATGCTGATATACGTGTCATTCATAATGCTCTCCATGTCAATAATAAGTATGATCGCATTTATATTCGTTTTTCTTGTTTATAACAAGATGGCAGACTTTGAAGCGGGAATATTAGAAGATATGTTTGGTGATGACTACCTGACCTATAAAAGTAAAGTACATAAATGGATACCAAGTGTTAAGAAGAGATTCTAATTCTTCTCTTATAATAAAGTAATTAGAGTGCTTTTTTTTTATTTCCACTTTTTATATTAATTTTTCATTATTTTCTAAATCCTATAGTAATAATGAAGAAATTAAATTTAAAAAAAAATTGTATATAAAAGTTATGTTCTTTTCTTTCTTAAACGAACTATGCCTAATACTATAATTGTTATGATTCCAGTGCCTCCAATTATACTCCCTATTATTATGAAGAACAAGAGATCAGGTATCTGAGGACCATCGTCAGATGTATCAAATGTAAATTTTATCAAGCGCAAATCCCAACCCGTCTCCCAACCATTATGACTAAATCCAGTAACATATATGTTACCTAACGAGTCCATAGTCATTCCATATGCCGAATCGTCTAAACTTCCCCCCCACGTGTAGTTCCATTCCACTCCTCCCGTGGTGTTAAATTTCACCAAGCACATATCACCAGAAAGCGCTTCAAAACTCTCCGTATATCCAGCAACATATATGTTGCCCGACGAGTCCAAGACAACCTCACTCCCACTATCATCTCCACTTCCACCCCACGTGTAATTCCATTCCACTCCTCCCGTTGGATTAAATTTCACCAAGCATATGTCATAACCAATCACTCCAAAACTCTCCGTAGATCCGACAATATATGCATTGCCCGACGAATCTAAGGCTATTCCCCTCCCATAATCATCTCCACTTCCTCCCCACGTGTAATTCCATTCCACTCCTCCCGTGGTGTTAAATTTCACCAAGCACATGTCATAACCAATCGCTCCAAAACTCTCCGTAGATCCGACAACATATGCATTGCCCGACGAGTCCAAGACAACCTCAGTCCCATAATCATCTCCACTTCCACCCCACGTGTAGTTTCTTTCCACTCCTCCTATTGAATTAAATTTCACTAAACACATGTCATCATTATACGCTTCAACTCTCACCGTAGATCCGACAATATATGCATTGCCCGACGAATCTAAGGCTATTCCCCTCCCATAATCATATCCGCTTCCACCCCACGTGTGATTCCATTCCACGCCACCTGTTGGATTGAATTTTACCAAACAAATATCAGTACCAAGCGTTCCAAAACTATTCGTCCATCCGGCAACATATGCATTGCCCGATGAGTCCAAGGCTATACCGGTCCCATCATCATCTCCACCCCCTCCCCACGTGTGATTCCATACCACACCCAGTGAATTAAATTTTACCAAGCATATGTCCATATTAACAGCTCCAAAACTATTCGTATATCCGGCAACATATGCATTGCCCGATAAGTCTATGGCCACATCTAACCCAACATCAACTCCAATTCCACCCCAGGTGTGATTCCATTCCATTTTAGGAGGTGAAGCTGTTTTAATGACTTTTTTAGAAATGGTATCAGCAAACATTCTATTGTTGTTAAAATTGAGTATGGGACCGCTTAATAATACTAAAGTCACTCCAAATAGGATTAAAAATTTAATTTTTAAATGCTTTTTTTTCAATTGATTTCACCTTGTATATTGTAAAAAATATATATGTTAAGGACACAACATGTTCCTATTTAAAACTGATAGGACTAAAATTTTACAAATCTGTAAAAGGATTTTAGAAGCTGAGAAATAAGGAATTTTATAAAAAAAAAAGAAAATCATTAGGTACATTTAATAAAATAAAGTGGAATAATGGACGTTCTCATTTTTACTTTATAATATTTTTTTGACCAAATAAGTCTATATGGTTTACAATAAAGTAGCTCCTAACCTTTTTTAAAACCGATACACTTTAATCATTCGATTAATTCCTAACTTAATAAAGTTAATTATATATAGATTAATGATTCATATTTTAATAGAGAACTCATAATTTTTATGATCAAGCATGAGTGAGGAAATATTTAATTCGACAATACAGGAAATCAAGAACATGTTTCAATTTCTAACGGAACAAGAACCTACGCCAGATGATGAAATTGAAGCGAGGGAAAAATTGATAATTTTATTTAAGACATTAAAACAAAATAACTCTCATCTAGAAATCAACGATTTTATTCACCAAGTTATCAATGATTTGGAAGAATGGGATACTTTAGAATTGTGGTTTAAGGAAGTTGAGAGTTTAATAGCAGGAATTCAAAAAATATTGGATTTTGCCTTAAAAGAAAAGGAATCAGAAACCATTGTGCTTGATATTGATACTTCAGAATCATCAACTGATTCAACGAAACTTGCAATTGATTCTAGTGCAGAACTCATTGATATAGTTGCCCAAGTATCAGAACAATTTAAGGGACAAATTGAAAGTTTGAAAGAAAAAATTGAAGCTCTTCAGGTGGAACTAGATAAAAAAACTGAAATAATTGAAGAAATTAAAGAAGATCAAGCAGAATTAAGTGAAGAGGTTCCTATTGATGAATATGAAGATGAAATTATTGAAGAATTTCAAGAATCTAGTTCCGAAAGCAAAACTACTAAACTTGAACCTCCAAAAATTCACATTCCTCAATTTAAGATCCCACCCCCAATACCTGAAAGTGAAGATGTCACATCAGAGTTATCTGAAAGCGAGGAGATCCAATTAGGTATATCTGAAAGTAAAGAAATTCCGATAGAATTATCTCATATGCAAGAGGCTTTACAAGAATTATCAAATATGGAAGAAACTTTACAAGAATTAACTGAATCGGATGAGGTTTCAAAAAAATTATCAATTCTTCCAGAAGTCCAAGAAGAAGATGTTGAATTTACGGAGATCCCTATGCCCCCACCAGATTTAAAAAAAGTGCCAGAATCACTATCAGAGATTCCCAAAATCGATGAAGAGGAGGAGTTAACATTATCGGAGATCCCTAAAATGGTTCCATCAGAGATTAAAGATGAGCCAAAAAGACAATTAATCACTCCGGAAGTAATCGAAGAAGAAGCTATTGTGACAGAAGTCCCTCAAATTCCTACAAAAGATATTGAGACAGAAATAGATCAACCTATAACTGCTCCAGAAATAAAAGAAGATTCCATGGAATTTATAGCAATTCCACAAAAGAAAGAAGCTGATGCTATTACACCCTCAAAAAAGAAATCAATAGTTCTTGATGTAATAGAAGAAACCCCTTCAAAATCAAATTCATTAGAAAGTTCATTATTCTTGCCGGGAAGCACCAAGACTGAAGAAAAAGGTCCTGAATCTCTTGATTCTTCTGGAGAGAGTTCAAGAAAGGAAGATGATGCTATATTCATGCTAAAAAAACCTTCTGTAAAACTTGATGAAATTGAAACTGATTCCATAAAAACAACTAGAAAAGATTTATTTGATGTTTTTTCCTCTTTCCCAGAACAAGGAAATGAGGTTACTGAGATTACGGAAATTCAAGATACTAAAATCAAACCAAAAAAAGAAGCTGGAGAAAAGAGTAAAAAAAAGAAGAAAAAAGATATTCCTGAAGAAAAACCACATAAGAAAGACAAGAAAAAAGAAAAATCTAAAAAAGAAGAGAAACCAACACAATTGACTGAAGTAGTTATAAAAGAAATGGATTTTAGCCATAAAAAAGAACCTTCAATAGACTATGATAATTTACCAAATGATAAGGATTTACTATATCAAGACCTTATTGCCCTTGAAGGAAAACGGTATAAAGTTGAAAAGAATTTTAAAGAACTTAAAACAATGTTTACTAATAGAAACATAGATGAAAAGGAGTTTAGAAAACAAAGTAGTAAATTAAGTTCAAATTTAAAGGAAATTTCAGCTAATATAACCAAAATAAGAAACACTATAGCTAAATTATAGTTTAATTAAAAGATTTTGAAATATGGTGGCATCTTTAGTTTATGTTCTGCCATATCCATCATTTTTTTAACTTTTTCAACATCATTTTTATTAAGATCATCCAATTCCAAATTATAATCCAGCCGGTAGATTATTTCATCTAAAACATTGTATGTTAATCCAATCTCACCTTCATCAGTTTGACCCTCCCATAATCCAGCCGAAGGTGCTTTATTGATGATTACTTCTGGAATTTTTAGTACTTCTGCAACTTCACGAACTTCACACTTATAAAGTGCTCCAATTGGTTCGAAATCAACACCTCCATCACCATATTTAGTAAAATATCCTATAGCTAATTCTGTCCTGTTTCCTGTCCCTGCAACGAGATAATTTTCTAATGATTGAGCAATAAAATAATTTGTTAACATCCTTAACCTAGGTTTAACGTTTGCCATTGCCATTTTATTTGGTTGGATTTTAGGCGTCATAGTTTCAATGAATTCATTAAAAACTGAAGTCAAGTCTAATTTTTCAAATTTTACTTCTAAAAGATCAGCAACCAATCTCGCATCATCAAAATCTTGATCAATAGATTCACAGGGAAGACTAAATGTAACGACATTTTCTCTACCTATTGCATTGACACATAAAGCAGCAGTCGTAGCACTATCTATTCCTCCACTAAGGCTTACAACTACTCCCCTAGCATTCGCATGTTCTATATATTCCTTTATCCATTTTTCAATATGTCTTGTTAATTTTACATAATCAATCTTTCTCATGCTGAGTCTTCATCTTTTTAGATAGATATTTATAAGAAATATTATATTTGAAACTTTTTTATATAATTAGTATTACTAATATTATAACATTTTTTTTAAATTAAAATGGTTTTTAAACTAAAGATCAAATAGTATAGTAAAAAAGTGAGCTTGATAGATGGCAGAAGAGTTTAAGAAGATTGTAGATACTTCTTTTGATAAAGGCATCACGCCTTTTTGGATTTATACCTCTGATTATGTTTATGGAATGGTACCTGCAGATCCAAGTGGTAATCGTTGGATTGAAGTATCATATACATATGAAGATCCTGATGAACCCCTTGTTACAACTGAACGTGCAGCAGATTTGAGTTACCAATTTTTATTTGAAGAATTAGGCAAAGGAATTAGTTTTTACGTCGATGATTTTAAAGTAATTGATATAAAAGAATTTGCTAAAGGTTTAGAAGGAAAATCAGGCTCAGAGAAAATTCAAGCTATTACCCAAGAGTTAATCAACAATTCTGGGGCGTATGCGGCTAGTTTTCCTATTATTAAGAGTAAAGATGAATTAGGAAAATTAAAAGAAAAGCTATAATCCTCTTATATTTATATCTTTCCTTATTTCAAGCCATATTCATGTCTTTTCTAAATATAAAGATTTTTTCGTTGAGGGTGTTTTTTAGTGAATTCTTCATCAATCTTTCTTGCCATTTGAAAATCTAAATTGGGATCTCGTTCTCCGATTACTTTTTTTAAATGATTTCCATGTTTTTGAGAATATTTTTCAATTCCAGCGGCAATCACGTTCTGATCTTTTTGAATAGGGACTACCATCCCAAAAAAACGAAGCATGTCATCAGGTGATAATTTTTTTCCTATCTGTTCATCTATATCCTTGTCAATATTTCTTATTATAGAACCCATTGATAATGAAGAATAAGGATTTATTTGTTTAGATTTTAACCAATAAGCATTTGGTTTCTTAGTAATAAATGTATCTGTATTTCCGTCCTTATCTCTTGAACTTATGACTCGCCAATCTTTTTTATCGGAATTATCATAATCTTTTTTCATCTTTTTGACTACAGATGAAACTGGTTTTACTTGTAAATCTTCTTCTATTTCTTTTTCCTTACTAGTCATTGTCCCTATTATATAAAATAAAATCAAGTATAAAAATATAAAGATAATTATCAAGAAGCAATTGTTATCCAAAAATTATAGGTTTCTTAAATTTTAATTAAAAAATATTTTATAAAATATATGAAAAAATAGAATTTATAGAATTTCTAAAGAAATATCGACATAAGATCCTTCAATGTCTTTTGATCTATGAATTTTCTTGACATTACATTCAACTTCTTGATGCAAGATCTGTAAATATATACTTTCAACAAATCCACAAGCAAAGTAGAAAAAATATGTTAAATCCCGAGAAGGATCTAAAAAGTCTAAATTTTTTAATCTATATATAGCTTTATTCTCTTTGAGCTCCAACAGTATAACTTCAACATTATCGTTTACTACATCAAAAGAGTTATAATATTCTTCAAATAATTTTAATTGAACATTAGGATCAGATAAATTTCTTAATATATCATATTCGTTGACCATCTCGATTGAAATTGGATAATGGAAATCTTCTAGAACCATCTTACCAACTTCTTTAAAAGTACTCTCTTTATTAGGAAACTGATCTTTCAAACTTCTAAAAAGAGCTTGGATAAACAAAGATAATAAATCCCTTTTTACATATTTCCTTCTCTTAGATACATACACGCGTGCAGCGCTAATTTCTTTTTTATAGACTAAATCTTCCGCTTCTAAAATATTTAGGTATTTTGAAACCGTATTGCGATGAAAACCTGTTTTTTCTGAAATTTCTGTAATTGTTAAACCCATTAAAGCGGTATCCAATTTTTTCATTATGATTGTTTTATAATTATTTGCTTTTTTAGATTCCATTGTGAATTAAATGATTATTTATTTAAAATTGTAATAGGAATAATGATCTTATCATGTTATATTTTTATTAATAATTTCATGTCTAAAATATTTATTTTAGGAGTATTATTCCACATCTATGAAAATTATTCAATAGTGAAGTGCACTACTGCACAACACTTAAATATAATGAAAATCAAATTAAATAATTAGCTATATTTACAAATTTGTATCATAGCTAAACTATTGTTTTAACGAAAGAGAAGTGTAAAAAAGATGATTAAAAATAAAATTTTATTATCTACTCCCGTATTTCCATATCCTACCTTACCCGCTAATGATTCACTTACCGATGCC
>JBHLME010000015.1:0-49634 GCA_048938445.1 Promethearchaeota archaeon
TTAAAGATTGGCAAATCGATCATAGTAAAGATTTAAGTTCCATCGCGAACATGAGCCCTGAAAATCGAATACAAGCCCTTCTCCAAATAATTAACGTGCTTGAAAAAACATTAATGAGAGTTTTAATTAGTAAAGAACACGAACCTCTTTTGGAAGAAGCAATGAAACAAGTGATAGTCGCATATAAACAACATTATGCAAATAGATAATATTTCAGCTACATGTTATATTAGTAATCTAAATATAGATTTTTTTTTTTCCTTTTTTTTTTAAGAATATTAAAATAATGGTCATTCTTTAAAAAAAGACAAATGTATAAATATTCACATAACTGTTTATTTTTTTGAAATTCACTTATAATTAGGGTAAAATCAAATTTATAATAGAATCGATTATTTTCTAAAATTCTTCAATATTTGACTTTTTCCTTAGTTTTATAGACACGAAGAGCATGAAATTTAATGGATGAGCCCCAGATATTAAAGACAAGCAAACATCCTCCAATTAAAGATACGAATCAACTTTTAAATGTCCTTTTTGATCAGTCTAATATCATGATTGCTCACTTAGATCCACAGTTTAATTTCATAAGGGTAAGCCAAGCTTATGCAGATGCCGATGGAAGAATCCCTGAATTTTTTCCAGGCAAGAATCACTTTAGTTTATATCCTAACGAAGAAAATAAGAGAATATTTATAGAGACAGTTGAAAAGGGAGAACCCTATTACGTGAAAGCAAAAGATTTTATATATGAAGAGCATCCTGAACGAGGAGAATCAGCTTGGGATTGGAGCTTGATACCAATTAAAGATGAGCTGGGGATCACCACGAGTTTGGTCCTTACCTTATATAATGTTACAATGAAAAAAAAAGCTGAAAAAGCTGAAAAAGCACTTCTGAAAGAGAGATCTTTTACTGAAGTTGCCTTGAATGCTCAGATAGATATATTTTTCGTTTTTGAGCCATCAACAGGAAAAGCAATAAGATGGAATAAAGCTTTTAACGAAATTAGTGGATATAGTGATGAAGAAATATCGCAATTAAAAGCACCTGAAAGTTATTACAGTTTAGAAGAATTAGATCGTTTTAAAGAATCAACAAAAAAAATTCAAAAAGGAGAAACCACAGTTACAGAGGCACAATTTATAACTAAAGACGGTGCTTTGATACCCTTTGAATATGTCGCATCAGGAATTTTTGATGAGGAGAATAAACTTAAGTATATAGTTACTATTGGGAGAAATATCATCGAACGTAAAGAATCAGAGCTTAAACTAAGGTCCGAAAGAGATAAACTGCAAAAAATAATCGAAGGTTTAACAAGTGCGGAAATTGGTATTGATATTATCGATTTGAAATATAAGATCATATTTCAAAATTCGTTTCTGAAGGAAAGATTTGGAGATATTTTAGGTGAGTGTTGTCATGTTAAATATATGAATTTAGAACAACCATGCGAATTTTGTCCAATGATAAAAGCTATTAAAAATAATAGGGTAGAACATGTTGAATTGAGTGGTGCTGATGGGAGAGATTATGAAATAATCTCCGCTCCACTAATAAATTTGGATGGCACTATAGATAAAGCAATTGAAGTTGTAATGGATATTACTGATCGTAAAAAAGCAGAAAAAAAAATAAGAGAATCTGAAGAAAAATATCGATACTTATTTGAAAAATCTTCAAATGCGATAGTTCTACTCGACATAACGGGTAAGATTATAGATTGTAATTATGCAAGCGTGAGAATGTTTGGATATTCCTTACAAGAATTGATCGGTCAAAACTACTTGGAATTGCCTGTTTATTCGGAAAACATTATTTCTACATTAAAAAAGAGGTTTCAAATAATAGCTAAAAAGGGGGATTTAGAACCGCTAGAAACAGAAATTAAAAAAAAAGATGGATCTATTGCAACTACAAAAGCATCGATCTCCTATATAACAATTGCAGAACAAGATTATTTTCAAGCTATAATTGAAGACATAACCGAACGAAAAGAAGCTGAAAAATTAATTCTCGAGGAAAATAAGAAATTAATGGAATTTAACCAAATGAAGCAAGAATTACTTACACGTTTTTCCCATGAATTAAATACGCCAATAACTTCCATTTTTGGTGCCTCTCAAACAATGCTTGAATTATACAGAGAAATAATTCCTGAAGAAATGATGGATTTTGTTAAAATGATACATAGAGGAGGAATGAGGTTAAAAAACTTAACTGATAATTTAATAGATGCATTAAATATAGACTCAGAGAATTTGCAATTACAAATGGAAAATCATGATTTAATTTATTATATAAATGATTACATCAATAATTTGAAATATTTCGCACATAACCGACAAATATTATTATTATCAACCTTGCCTAGCAAATTATTTTTAAATTTAGATATTAGAAGGTTTAAGCAAGCATTTACAAATATTGTTTTAAATGCAATTAATAACACACCCTCAGGTGGAACTGTTTCCATAAATATTTTTGATGCTCAAGAATTAATTGAAATAGAAATAAAAGACACGGGTATTGGATTGACTGAGAAAGAAAAAGGGAGATTATTTGAAAAATTTGGAAAGATAGAACGGTTTGGAAAGGGATATGATATATATACAGAAGGTCCTGGATTAGGTTTGTTCATTTCAAAACAAATTATTGAAGCACATGGAGGTCAAATACTTGTCTCATCTAAAGGAAGAAATCAAGGTTCTTTATTTACAATAAGGTTGCCAAAAAAAGAGATTTTATAAACAATTTAAAATCTAATTTTTAAGTTTTTTCATCTCATTAATGTATTTTAATGATTGATGCCGAAAATAAGTATTATAAAGACTGAAATATTTACCTTTTTTTGCTATTAATTCATCGTGGTTTCCTTCCTCCATTATTTTACCATGGTCTAAAACAATAATTCTATCAGCATGACGAACAGTCCAAAGTCTATGAGCAATAATAATTGAAGTGCGTTGGGCTACAGTTTTTTCAAGTGCTTCTTGAATACGTGTTTCTGTAAAGGGATCAACCGATGCTGTTGCCTCATCTAGTATGAGAATAGAAGGATTTTCTAGTAAAACCCTAGCAAAAACTAATAATTGGCGTTGTCCCATAGAGAGAAGGTTTCCACGCTCTCTTATATAAGTATTTAATCCATTTGGTAATTGTTCAACCCAATCATATCCACCTGCTTTATTGAAGGCATCAATTATTTCTTCTTTTGACACGTCTGAACAGCAATATTTGACATTATTTTCTATGGTATCTGCCCATAACATTGGTGTTTGCGAATTGATTCCTATTTGTTTCCTATATTCTTTAAGATTAAAGTTTCTAATGCTCACGTCATCTATTAAAATATCTCCTTCTTGAAATTCATAAAATCTTGCTATTAAATTTGCAATTGTAGTTTTTCCTGCTCCAGTGTGACCTACTATAGCCAAGGTTTCTCCGGGATTAATTAGAAGATTAAAATTTTCAAATACCTTTTTCCCCTCTTCATACTCAAAAGTAAGATTTCTAAATTCAATCTTACCTTTAAATCGAGATGGAATAAGATTATCTCTTTGAATAACTATAGGTTTAGCATCAATAAGTGAAAATATTCTCTCCGAAGATGATAATCCTGCTTGAAATTGAGGCCAAAATGCAGCAATAACGAGTAATGGGTAGACAAGTGTCCACAAGCTCTGTAAGAACAAATAAAGATCTCCTGCTTTAATTTGATTTCCAATCATGCCAATTCCTCCAAAAAACATAATTAATGCCAGAACTACTCCTTGTATAATACCCAAAGAAGGAAATATTGCATTTAAAACCCATGCTCGTCTTAAATTGACCCTATAAGATTGATCATTCACTTCTTTAAACCTATTAAATAATTTTTCTTCTTGACGGAAAGTTTTAGCTATTTGAATACCTTTTATAGTTTCTTTAACGAATTCATTTACTGTTGCTAATGCTCTTTGCCCTAATAGAGTTTTTTTTCTTGCCACTTTTCGAAAGAAAAAAGCAATAATGAAGAAGAGAGGAATAGTTAATAAAAAAATTAGTGATAAAATTATATTAACAAAGATCATAAAGATAAAAAGTAATCCGACCATCAGAATAGATGATATAACTTGATTCGCTAAATCGACCATGTTACCAAAGTCTTGACTATCTGAATCAATTCTACTCACGATTTTTCCGATAGGGTATTTATCAAAGAAAGAAAGGTCATGTTCTAAGACAGATGCTACCGCATCATTTCTAAGATCAAGCAACACGTTCCCAATCGCTTTAGCAGAATAATTCCAATTATAATAATTGAAAACATAACTCAATAAATTCAAAATTAAAATAATAAAAAGTACAACAATTATACTGGTGATATCACGACTTATAATTATGGTATTAATAGCGAACGAAGAAAATACAAAAATTAGAGCACTCACGATTGAAGAGAGCGTGAGTACAAAAGTAACTATGCCCATCTCTTTTTTATATTTTAAGAAATAACCCACTATTCTCTTTAAAAGATCAAGATCACTATATTTCCTATCATATTCTTCTGCTTCTAAACCGATAAACACTCTATAAATCTCCCTCCTCTTTTAATAATTCTTGCACTTTGACATCAAATCGTTTTACAAATATCTTTTGATATTCCTCTGAAGATTTTAATAGCTCTTCATGACTTCCTATCGCTTCAATATTTCCATTTTTAAGAACAATAATTAAATCTGCCCAGCGAATCTGGCTCAAACGATGTGTAATGAGAATAGTCGTGCGGTCTTTCAGAATGTTATTAATCGCTTGCTGGATCTTATCTTCAGTTTCGGAGTCAATTGCGGATGTAGAATCGTCTAAAATAAGAATTTTTGGATTTGTAAGAAACGCTCTGGCAATAGCT
Organism: Promethearchaeota archaeon; assembly: GCA_048938445.1. Classification (GTDB taxonomy): domain Archaea; phylum Asgardarchaeota; class Lokiarchaeia; order Sigyniarchaeales; family SOKP01; genus FT1-020. The sequence continues at coordinate 4,892 of JBHLME010000015.1, forward strand.
ACTCTCTGCCGTTCCCCACCACTTAATTGTACTCCTCGCTCGCCAATTTCTGATTGTAATCTATTTGGTAAATTGGATATAAAATCATAAGCTTGGGCTTGTTTTGCGACTTTAATAATCTCCTCTTCTGAACTAAACCTCCCAAAAGTAATGTTTTCATAAATCGTTGTGGAAAATAAGAATATATCTTGTTCAATATAAGAAATTTGGCTTCTAAGGGACTTTAATGAATAATTTCGAATATCGACATCATCAATATAAATCGCACCTTCAGACACATCATATAACCTAGAAATTAATTTTGTCAAAGTAGATTTTCCTGAGCCTGTAGATCCAACTATAGCTAACGTGTTTCCAGGTTTAATTTCAAAAGAAATATTTTTTAAAACATAATTTTTATCGTCAGGATACTTGAATGATACATTCTCAAATCTTAACTTACCTTTGATATTCCTACTTAATCCATTAACATTCTCATCAATCTCTGTTTCTTTTTTTAAGATCTCTAATAATCTGTCCGATGATGCTCTTGCTAATTTAACAATTGCAAAAATAAAAATTGAAATGTTTGTTGGAAAACGTAATTGAGTGAAAAGTCCCAAATAAGAGATAATTTGTCCCACACCTAATACCCCTTGAATATTGAGGTTAATGGATTGCGCTAATCCGATCGTTAATGTTATTGCGAGAATCACTAAGGGAGTATATTTTGCCTGTGCTTTTCCCTCTCGAAGATATGCATCCTTATAATTCCCAGCATGGAAGAGATAATTTTGCAAACTTGATGTTTCTCGAGCTGTTGCTTTAATTAATTCTATATTGGAAAGGTTTTCATTTAAAACATCGTTCATTTTACCGAATTCCGTGCGTAAGTCCATTGTAATTGGTCCAAGTTTATGTAAATAATTTCTTAATGCGAATATAAATAAAATCGTAAAAATTATAGGTGCAATTACTAATTCTAAAGGAAAGAAAATAATAATATAGATGATTGGGACAATGAGAGAGGTAAAGGATTCAAAAATTAATGAAATAGCAGGACTCATTAAAAAATTCAACATACGAACATCTTCTGTTGCCCGAGCCATTAATTCCCCCGTTTTTTGCTGCTCGTGGAATGATTGACTTTTACCTAATAAGTTTCCAGCAAATTCTTGTCGAGCTTCTTTTTCCATTCTTTGAGCAAGGATTTCTCTTAGCATAAAACTACTTAATCTTATTAATGGTGCGAATATTCCTAAGATTAACATAATTAATGTATAGGAAAGTAGCGTGGAAATGTTCCCTTTAATAAAATCATTTATGGCTAAACCAACAACTATTAAAACCTGTGAATTAATAATAGCGGCTGAGATTGTTGTAAAAAAAACAATAAAAATGAGATATTTATTTTTTCCGCTGAAAATATGGGCTAAAATCCATCTAATTGGTGATTTTCTCGCTTTATAAAATTTATCCCATTCTGGAGAAAACTCGAGAAGGGGTGATTTTAATTCTGTATTTTGGGAAGTCATAATATTTTGCTCTATATAGACTTGATTATGTATTTAATTAATTTAAAATAAATAAAAAATAGAAATCTGTCTATTATATTTTATTAATAGTCGTATTTATTTAGATAATTTAAAAACTAATATGTTCAATAATCTTTTAAATTATACATAATCATTTTATGATTTTTAAAAAAAGAAGCATAATCTATTTTTATAAAATTATTAGTGATTCAATTAAATTAAGGTTAGTAAAAATTTCTATAAATAGATATTAATTCTCAATTTTTCGAGGTGTTATTTCAAAAGATCAGCATTCTCTAAAATATATTGTTTGCCTATTGATCCTTGACTAATCCCTCCGTTTTCATCTGTAAAGGGATCGGGAATCATTTTTTCTTTCCTTAAAATCCCTTTAACTTTTATTGATTTGTTAAATAAATCAGGAGACCATAATGACATCCCTTTTATATATATTGGCATATCATTAACAACTAAAACCGCTCCTCCCTTGGCATCTTTGGCAATGCCTACTAACGTCACTTGTTCACCCAATAATTCCTCAAGGTTTAATTCATTCATTATACTATTGCATTATTATTGGCAACTTTATTAATCTTAGGATGATTAAAAATCATGATTATTTAATAAATATAACTGGGCTATATTAATATATGTGATCAATCTCTCTATAATATATGAACTTTTAAGATATATTCATAAATTTTTTAAATCTAAGTTTCTATATGTAATATATATATTATTATAAAAATATAACTCGTAAAAATTGATAATGGATTGCCATAATGATTCAGCAAGAGATAACACTATTTCCTGGCTGTATGATCTCTTATAGATTACCTTTTATAGAAGTTTCAGTTAGGAAGGTTTTAGAAGCTTTTGGAATTGATTTTTCAGAAAATCCCAAATTTTCATGCTGTCCTGAACCAAATGGAATTAAAAATTCTGATGAATTTATATATTCCATAACGGCTGCCCGAAACTTAGCTCTTGCTGAAACAGAACATAGAAACATTCTCACACCTTGTAATGGTTGCTTTGAAACTCTAAAAGGTATAAGGAGTGAGATAAAAGTTGACAGTCATTTTCGTGATAAAATAAATTCCTATCTCGAAAATATTGATTTAAAGGTAGAAGGAAAATCAGATGTATTTCATTTTGTAGAATTTATTCATAAATTAGGAAAAGATAATATTAAAGATAAAGTTGTTTATCCATTAAATGGATTGAGAGTTGCGGTTCATTATGGATGTCATTTTTTACGTCCCAGCAATAAAATTCAAATGGATGATCCCATGGAACCTCATATTTTTGATGCATTAATAGAAGACTTGGGAGCAACTAGTGTGGATTATGTTAGAAAAATGGATTGCTGCGGCGGAAGTCTTGCCCGTGCGGATAATCCAGATTCTGGATTAGAAATGATACAAAATAAATTAGAGAACATGAAAGAAGTTAATATTGACGTAATTGTTGTTGGATGTCCTCAGTGTTTTATTCAATTTGATCACTTACAGCAAGACTTAAAGAAAATTGATTATGATTATGATATTCCTGTTCTTTACTATTCCGAGTTATTATGCATTGCATTAGGTATTGACATTAGAAATATAATAAAAAAATTTCATCGCACGCCTGTCGATTCAGTATTCCAAAAAGTAGATGAAATTCACGAAAAACAAGAACTTATCAAAAATTATTTTGATTTAAAATTTTTAAATGAATGTTATAAATGTGGTGCGTGTAATAATGACTGTCCCGTAGCGAAATTAACGGACTTTAATCCAAATAAAATTATTGGAGACATACTAGAAGGGAAAATAGACGATGTCATAAAAGATCCAGCCATATGGAGCTGTTTAGATTGTTATGTCTGTTATGAACTTTGTCCAATGAGGACGGGGTTAGTTGATGTTTTCACGACCTTACGGAATCTAGCAACAAAAAAAGGACACGTTTCTGAGGGTTTTAAAGGAGAATATAATTCCTTCCAAAAAATGGGAACCGTAGCAATTTATTCTAAATCCGCAAGGTCGAGAGTTGGGCTAAAATCAAAAAAGCCCGATCTTGATGATTTAAAAAAACTATTAAAAAAAATTGAAGAGGAAGGATAAATAAAGAGGAAATAAAAAAATGCATTGGGAAAATTACACTTCACTGCCAGAACAATTTCGAAATGAGAGAGTTTTTGATGGGTGCGGCATTGCAGGGCTTATTAATATTGATGGAACGAGAGAAGATGGCAAAAAAATCATTGATATGTTAACCATCTTAAATGATAGAGAGAATGGACTTGGAGCGGGTTTTGCGGCTTATGGGATTTATCCTGAACATAATGATTGTTATGCACTTCATTTCCTATTTGATGATGAACCTGCGAAATTAGATGTCTTAGATTATCTTTCGGAAGTTGGATTTATCGTCCAATCTGAAACAATTCCAACTAAAGTGCCTCCAAATATTGATAATCCACCAATCACGTGGAGAACTTTCTTTCATCCACAAGAGAAAAAAAACATTTCTGAAGATGAACAGGTTCTCAAAATTGTCATGAATATAAATGAAAATTTCGAAGGTGCTTTTGTAATGTCTTCGGGAAAGAATATGGGCGTATTCAAGGGAAATGGATGGTCCCATGAAATAGCAGAATATTACAAAATAAAAGATTATAAAGCCAACATGTGGTTAGCACATTCAAGATTTCCTACTAACACGCCCGGTTGGTGGGGAGGAGCGCATCCATTTAATCTGCTTAATACTAGTGTTGTTCATAATGGGGAAATCACGTCTTATGGGACGAACATGAGGTATTTAGAATCCTTTGGGTATAAATGCACGTTAAGAACCGATACAGAAGTCATTGCTTATTTATTCGATTTATTATGTAGAAAACATAAAATTCCGATAGAAATCGCAAGTATTGCTTTAGCCCCACCACTTTTCCAAGATATTGAGAGCCTTGAAAATAATTACAAAATTGCATTAAAAAATATAAGAGCAACATATCGATCAGCAATGCTAAATGGTCCATTTTCGATAGTTGTAGGAGTTGCTGATCCTGTCCCCACTATGATTGGATTAACTGATAGAAAAAAATTACGACCATTAGTCGCAGGGATTTCTGACGATGAAAATACGGTTTATATGAGTAGTGAAGAAGCGTCATTCAAAAGATTAATGATTGATCCTAAAATCGATTTTTCTCTTAAAGAAATATGGCATCCGAAAAGTGGGACGGCAATTGTTGCTAAAATGGGGCAAGGTTTGCTAAGAAATGGATTGGAAAAACCACTTGAAAATATCAAATTAACAGTTAAGGGGGTCATTTAAAATGTCAGTAAGTCATACTATGGCACCATATTATAAAGTAACTGTAGATCGAGAATATTGTAAAAAATGTAAAAGATGCACCACTCATTGTTCTTATGGAGCACTTTCTTTTAATGGAGAGCGTATTATTGCAGACAATTCAAAATGCGTCGCGTGTCAAAGGTGCGTTACCATGTGTCCTGCAAATGCTATTCAAGTAGTTCAAAATGAATCGTTTTTACCGCCACATGGTAATTATACGAGGAGAATAAGAAATGCTATTTGGGCTCAATCCGGTAATGGTGGAGTTCTATTAAGTGCAACTGGTAATGATCGAGAAATTCGTTCTATTTTCGATGATTTATTGTTAGATGCTTGCCAAGTTACCAATCCTTCCATCGATCCTTTACGAGAAACTATTGAAACTAAAATATTTTTTGGTAGAAAACCTTCTAAAATAGATTTTAAACGTGATTCAGACAATCCCAATAACATTTCTCTCAAAACGGAATTCATGCCAAATTTCGAAATTGATATGCCCATCATGGTAGGGCACATGAGCCTAGGATCCATTAGTTATAATGCTGTCACTGCAATTTATCAAGCTTGTAAAGAACTTAATATTTTAGCAGGTTCTGGAGAAGGTGGTTTGCATCCCGATTTTTATGAATATGGATCAAATATCATTACTGAGGTCGCATCAGGCAGATTTGGTGTGGATATAAACTACCTACATAATGCCGCGGGTATTGAAATTAAGATTGGTCAGGGGGCAAAACCGGGACATGGAGGTCACCTTCCAGGAGAAAAAGTAAATAGTCTGATTTCCCAAACTAGAATGATACCAAAAGGAAGTGATGCGCTATCACCTTACCCACATCACGATATCTATTCAATTGAAGATCTCGCGCAATTAATTGCGGCATTAAAAGAAGCGACGCGATATAAAGTACCCATTGGTGTAAAGATAGCTGCGGTCCATAACTCCGCGCCTATAGCTGTCGGTATAGTAAGAGGTGGTGCTGATTTTCTTACTTTAGATGGTTTTAGGGGAGGGACCGGAGCTGCACCAAGAATTATAAGGGATCACGCGGGGATACCTATCGAACTAGCAATTGCCGCTGTTGATGAAAGATTGCGACAAGAAAATCTTAGAGATGAAGTTACTTTGGTTGCGGGAGGATCTATCAGATATTCGGCAGATTTAATTAAAGCAATTGCTTTGGGTGCAGATGTGGCAATGTGTAGTATGCCTGTTCTTATAGCTATGGGTTGTAGAGTATGCCAACAATGTTTTAGAGGTTTGTGCTCATGGGGTATCGCAACACAGCAAGAATATCTCGTGAAAAGGCTTGATATAGACGTTGCCAGGAATCGAATCATCAATCTATTCCATTCATGGAATGAAGAATTAAAAGAAGTGTTAGGAGCAATGGGTATAGATTCTGTTGAATCATTGCGGTCAAATAGAGACAGGTTGCGATATATTGGTCCTAATCCTAAAATTGCAGAAATTTTAGGAGTGAAACATGCAGGTGAATAAATTAAATTTAGGTGGAAAAAAAATGGTTGAAAATAAAATAATAAAAATAAATGCTGCTCCAAAAAATAAACCTCTCACGTATAGAGAATTAAACGCGAAAATTCATGAAGTAATAAAAAACAATCCTAAAAAAATAATATTAAATGAAGTTTGCGGACAGAGATTTATCGCAGCATCCTTACAAGGCGATCTTGAAGTAGAGATTAATGGTCTTCCAGGAAACGATTTGGGCATTTTTATGGATGGACCTAAAATAATCGTGAACGGAAATTGCGAGGATCAGGCGGGAAATACAATGAATGATGGAGAAATCATTGTTCATGGGGATGGAGGAGATGTAATCGGATTATCTGCGAGAGGAGGGAAGATTTATATAAAAAAAGACGTCGGATACCGAGTAGGAATTCATATCAAGGAATACGAACATAAATATCCAGTAATAATCATTGGTGGTACGGCAAAGGACTTTTTAGGAGAATACATGGCAGGAGGATTGATCATTGCTCTTGGATTAAAATTCGAGAATGGAAAAATCGTTGAAAACTGTCAGACGATCTGCGGTAATGAATTGGGCACGGGAATACATAGAGGGAAAATCGTATTAAGAACCGAAGAGAATATTGATAGCAAGTTAGGAATAGGAGCCAAATTATTTGATATTACTGATGATGAGATGGCTGAAATAAGACCTTATCTCGAAGAGTTTTGCCAAATTTTTAATGTTCCCACTGATCTTCTTAATAAAAAACCTTTCAAAGTCATAAAACCAATTTCAAAAAGACCATTTGGGGGCAATTACTGCGGTCAATTAATTTAATTGAATTTTTAAATATCTAATTATGTAGCTTTTTTTTATCTTTTAATAATACAATAATTAATATAGTTAAGAGTTCCACTATTTATGTAACAAGTTCATAAAAGTGCATATAGGATCATCCCATGATTAGGAAATTCCTTTTAATAAGCGAAGGAGGACTACTTAATTTCTATCTTAATCAGGATGACATAGAAATTGACGGAGACTTATTGTCTGGTTTTTGCAAGGCATTATATGACATTTCATTAGAGTTAACCTCTCCACTGAAAACAGTAGGATTCGAAAAAAATAAGATGATCGTAGAGGACATCAAGCATTCCAAGGACACGACATTGCTAATAGCAATGATTTTCGACGAGCATCATATTGAAGAAGGAATAAAAAATAAAATCCATTATATTTATAACCGATTTTTCAAGAATGTCGATTTTCATATAGAACATAGAAATTTAAAAAATGAGATTTTAGATGAAAAGATCACCTCAATAGTCAATGATGTTCCCTTAAGAAAGTTAATCGAGAACAACTTAGATACGATCAAGGAATTATTAGATCCAATTCTCCTCCAAAAAGATAATCAAATAGATGCATATTGCTTGACCAGTTCTAATAATAATATCCTCTATTGTAATGGAACGTACCAACTGTTGAAACACAGAGACGTGAAAACTGTGAAAGAGATCATTCAAGAATATTTATCTTTATTAAAACAAGAGAAAATTTCCCATGGAGATAAGTTTATTGGTCTTGATTTTCCTGAAGGACTGGATTTGGAAGATTATATCAATACTGGACAAAAAACACTTGGAGTTATGATAAATACTAGCATAAATCTCAAGGAAGAACCCAATAATGAGTTATTACTTTATTTTTTTGGAAAAAACACGCTCATGCGTTCATGTGTTTTGGACATTGAACATGATTTAAGATATCGATTGACTGAAGGTTAATTGTTATTTTTTTAAAAATAAGTATAAAATTATCCATTTAAATAGTAGTTCAATCGTAACTTTAAATAATAGTCATAAAAAATAATTATCCTTATTGGATGAGTTAAATGAAAACGAATTCACAATATGAGATGTTAGAAAAACGGGTTGAATTAAAAGAAGACTTGGATATTAAAAAAGTAATGAAAAAAAAAGATTCAAGAAAATGGAGTAAATATTTACCCAAGAGAAAATTTAATAGCCTTGGTGAGATGGCGTTTGTTACCATTAGAAGATTTGGTGATAGAACAGCAATAAGGTGGTTTGACGATGATGAAATCAAAGAATTAACCTATAAAGAACTTGGATTCCATATAATTAATACTTTTCATGGATTAAGAGCACTTGGCATATCCCAACACGATCATGTCGCAATTTGCTCTAAAACTTCACCCTATTGGACATTAACAGATATAGCCCTTCAATCATTAGGTGCAGTATCCATTGCAATATACCCCTCTTTAAAACCTAAAGAAATGAAATATATTTTAAATGATTCAGAAAGCAAGTGTATACTCGTAGATACTCAAGATAATTTAGAAAAGATACTTTCAATTGAAAGTGAAGTACCTACTTTACAATACATTATAGTTTCTGAACTCTTTGATGAAAAGTTGAAAAAAGACAATGTTCTTGGATTTAAGGAATTCATTGGGAAAGGTCTCGATTATGCGGTTGACAATCCCGCATCAATTGATGATGCAATTTCTAAAGTTAGAGAAGAAGATTTAGCAAGCCTAATTTATACTTCTGGAACTACTGGAATTCCAAAAGGAGTCATGTTAACGCATAGAAACTTTCTTTCTGACGCACTCCTGTCATCTTCTGTCGTCTTGACTAGTATTAAAGGAGAAAAACCATGGGAACAAGATCTTTGCTGTGTCATGCCATATTCTCACTCATTTGGAAGATGTGTTGATGAATATTGTCCTATCTTAATGGGCGCATCAATGAATATGGTTCATGAATATGATCCAGACTTAATTAGAAGAGCTTTTGAAGAATTCAAACCAACCTTCATGTGCGGGATACCTTATCTTTATCAAAAGATATATAATATTGTTCTGGACGAAGTTGCCCAATATCCAAAAATGATTCAAAATATCGTTGCTGGTGTCATTGAAAATGGACGAACTTTTTTTAAGTTATGGGAAGCAGGAGAAAAAATACCTTTTAAAGTCAAACTGAGACAGAACTTTACCGCTAAATTGGTAGGGAGAATAGTCAATAAGAAAATTGGTGGACGGTGGAAGGGAATGATAAGTGGTTCTGCTAAGTTGTCAAGGGAAGTAATGTATTTCTTCAATACTTTGGGATTTCTAATGGCTGAGGGATATGGTTTAACAGAATCAAGTCCAGTTACACATTTACTACGTACGGAGTTTAATTCAGACTTTAGACCAAATTTTAATAAAAAAATAAATCCCTATGATAAAATCGGCACGATTGGCCCACCCATAGAAATACCAAACAGTCCATACGAAAATATTGAACAAAAACTCGATCCAGACACGGGAGAGTTGTTGATTAAGGGTCCAATGATCATGAAAGGTTATTGGAAGAAACCAGAATTGACCTCTCTTGCGATTGATGATGATGGTTGGTTACATACTGGAGATATCGCAGAAATAGACGAAGATGGTTATGTCACAATTAAAGGTCGAGCAAAAGTCGTTATTAAATTAATGACGGGTAAAATGATAAGTCCTGCTGCCGTGGAAAATTTAATTACACCTGCTTCTAGAATGATCGGACAGTTTATATTAGCAGGTGATGATTCTCGAAAATATTTAACAGCGATAATCGTTCCTTATCAAGAACCTCTTAAAAAATATGCGGATGAGCACGGGATAAAATATACCACTTGGAGAGAGATTATTACTAATGAAGAAATTCAGAAAGTATTAGAAAATGAAATCTCATCATTCTTGAAGGATACATCAAATTATGCCCGGCCTAAGAAATTCTTAATATCATCAAAGGTAATCGATGAGTCTCAATACGTCACTCCAACATATAAATTTAAAAGAAAAACACTCATGGAAGATTTACAAAAAGATATCGATAAACTTTACGATTCTGATAAAACTTTTGTTATTATTGAGGATAGAATGACAGATTTTTATGATCAAGGAATGATTATCTCTGGTTAGAGAAATCTCAAAAAGTTTTTCATTAAAATAAAATTCTGAAGTTCAAATAATTTTTTTATTTATTTTTTAAAAAAAAGAACATTCAAGTCATAGCAATTTAGCATTTTTCATCATTATTTTTGTAATTGCTTCCATAATTACTTGAACATTTTCACCCGTTTTTGAAGAGCATTCTATATAGCCTAGAAGCTTCTTTTTTTTTGCGAGTTCTATAACCTCATCTGACTCCACTTCACGTTTATCTTCAAGGTCTATTTTTGTACCTACCATTATGATTGGTGCCATGAATTCTTCCCTGTTATTAGGATCCTTAAAAAAATCTAACCATTCATTAATTTTATCTAAACTTTTAGTATCTGTAGTATCGAACATAAAAAGCCCTCCTTTTGCATCCTGTACAAAGCTAGGAAAGAGGATTTTATAGTGTTCTTCACCCGCAAAATCCCATATTTGGAGTCCGACAGTTTTTCCTTCGACTTCAAGAGATGTGGTGTGTAAATCAGTACCTATTGTCATTCTCTCCTCTTCATTGAAGACATTGGTTAAATACTTCCTACAGTAACTAGTTTTTCCTACACCGCTATCCCCAAATATACACAGTTTAAATTTTGTCATTTATTTACTCCATGAATGATCCATTTTATTATAATAATCTCAAGAAGATAATTATATAAAAATAATTGGTAAAAAAAAAAATTAAATTTGATGGTAAATAACTTGATTTTATTTAACTTCATAAATCCAGTTAAACTCATCCTTGATTTCTAATCGTTGAATTCCAGTCAACAGATCATATAATTTCGTAGTTACTTCTCCTGGTTTTCTATTATTGAATATCTTCTCATTTTCTTCGATTTGAACTGAACCTATTGGTGTTATGACAGCAGCAGTTCCAGTACAAAAACATTCTGTACAAGATTCTTTAAACAATTCTCTGTATGATATTTTTCTTTCTTCTATTCTCAAGTAAAGTTTCTTTTCAGCAAGCTCTAAAACGCTTTTTAGTGTTATACCTTCTAAGATCGTTCCATCCAGTTGAGGCGTGGTTAGCGTATTATCTATTATAGCACAAAAATTGGCTGCACCAACTTCATTGATATATTCTCTTTGAATTGAATCAAGATATAATACTTGAGAAAAACCACGTTGCTTGGCTTCTTTAGCGGGTTTCATTGTTCCTGCATAATTACTGCATGTTTTTGAAAAACCCGTTCCACCAGGACTGGAGCGCGTGTATTTCTTACTAATTTCCAAATTAATTGCTTTAAATCCTTCTGGAAAATAAGCTCCAACTGGAGAAGTGAAGATTATGAATTTATATTCTTCAGCGGGTCGAATACCAAGCATTGGACCACTCCCAATCATTAAAGGTCGGATATATAAGGAGCCCCCACTCTCATATGGAGGAATATATTCTTCATTTGCCTTTACAACTGTTTTAATCTTTTCCACGAACCTAATAGGATCATAACTAGGCATCATAAGCCTTTCAGCGCTTTTGTTCAACCTTTTAGCATTTTCGTCTGGTCGAAAGAGCGTGATTTTACCATTCTTTGCTCTTAAGGCTTTCAATCCTTCAAATATCCCTTGTCCGTAATTCAAGACACATGCCGCGGGTGAGATTTCTATATTCCCTAAAGGAATGATATCTCCTTCATCCCATCTACCATCCTTATAATTTGAAACAAACATCACTTTAGTCTTTATGAAACTAAATCCAAGATTATAAAAATCTATTTTTTTACTTTCGATTTGCATTTACTCATACCTCATTTTTTTATTTTCTATCTATGTGGCATGACCCCTTGACAAAAACGCAATCCTTCTATGATCTCTTCCATATTAAACTCACGTTCAAACAAGATACTATCCCCATGATAATCATTAGAGAATAAGAAAAGATATTAAAAGGAGTCGCGATCTTGTTTTATAATAATACTGCTGCTACTGCTGCGATAGCTGCCGCTATAATGGAGCGTGCAAATGCATTTACAGCTATTGCATTTTTTCGAGTATTATTAATCGAAGAGATCATTAATATATAATGACATGAGCTTGAATATAAATATTACGTGTAAAATGGGAAAGCATACCCACAAAAATATGTCATTTCTTATTCATTGATAAAACCCATACAAATTAAATTAAAAAAAAAATATTAAATTATTTAATTATACCAAGTATCCGTAAAACCTAATATTTTGTCCAAAAACCATTGAAATTCCATTTTTAGCAATTATAATATTGATCCATCCTTGTTCATTTTTACCAATATAGATTTCAAATATTTCATAAATCTTATGGATCATTATATTAAAATTCAAACGTATATTCTCTACTTTAAAATCTATATTATACTCATTTATATAAATTGCTGATATTCCAGCTACACAAGCATCATCATTTTTTATTTTACCGAATCCTTCAAGCATTCTTCGGTTCAATAACCAATCATAAGTGATCACACTTACATCATCTTCGCTATACTCGCCAAAATAGACATCTAAGTGCCCATACTCCGGTAACATTATTCCTGTAAAATCCGGATTAGCAATTCCATTTATAAAACGAAAATCACCACTTCCATTTCCAAAAATACCACTAGTGAATGCTATAAGAGGAATATCCACCTCAGAATAATGATCATCGAAATCATATGGTATATATGGACAATCATCCCAATCGGATATAGCTGCAGATTCCAATCCTAACCGACTAGGCCACCAATTATCGAATTGGGCATTTTGATGTATCATCACGAAAGGATCTCCATAACCTCCATAAAGATTACTTACACCTCCAGGCCCCCACGCAAAATAAATAGCAAAAGTTAGATATTCAGCTATATTATTCCATGGTAAATTAGTATATGGATTTATCTCAGGTTGAAGGGGTACTCCTATGGGAAATTCAGCAGGTGCTCCTGGATTTTGATCACCATATTGAAGTACAAATATTGATTCAGGTCTAGTACCCATGAATCGTGCCCATTCTCCTGTCTCTTTCATGAACTCGATCGAGGAAGTTAAATTCACGCTATTAGTGACCAAATCGGGGTATTTTGTTCCCGTTCCACCATCCAGTAAGATAATTCCTTTTAAATCATCTTCCCAAAATAATGAAGCATGATTCATTGTTGCTCTTCCACCAAAGCTTTGACCCGCCATATAGATTTTTTCTACACCAGAAGTTTCTTTTGCCAGATCAACAGCTTCCTTTATATCACTCATCCATTGTTCCCAACCCCAATCAGACATGAAAGAAAGTTGTTCAGTAGTGAGATAATCAGGTACGAAATGTGTCCTGTAATCTATAGCATATACATCAAAATCCTTATTTGCTAGGTAATAAGGTAATGAATAATTTTCATACATCGTCCACCAATCTTCAGGTGGATTTGAAATTAATTGCTCTCCATTCATCCAAGTTCCAGGACAAAAAAAAATAACTCCTTTAGGATCGATGCCTTCCTTGACAACTCTATGTAGTCCTATTTTATCAAATGGACCATATGGTGCTCTTTCCATCTGCCAAACATATTCTTTCAATTCAGGATAAGCTTTAATCCCACGAGCATTAAAAATATTTACCCAATTAGATATTAAAGATTCCGAATATGCATCATCACTAATCGAGAGAATATTTTCACTTTTACTAAGTACTATTGGTCCGAAATAATGATTTTGATCATTAGGATCAGACCAAGAGGTTATTGAAGTAATATAGTTGAGACTAATAAAAACCATACAAAGAATTAATGGGATTGCTTTAAGTTTTTTCATATTCATTTATTTAATTTCTCCCTTTATTTGTCAAAATCAATAGTATTTTTACCATTTTTTATGGTAAATAAAAATAGTTTTAATGAAATATTTAATATTTTTGCATTAAATTAATATAATAACATAATAGAGAATTATAAAAATTAATAAAAAATATAAAAATTGAGGTAAAATTCATTTTAATTTAAATTAACCAATAAAATCATTTCGAGAACCCATTAAAGTAGTGGTTTCTTCTATCCATTGACCAAGATCAGGATCAACTCGGCAGAAGGTGACTATTTTATCTAAATCATTCAATTTACTAAAACTACACTCAATTATTATGTCCCATCCACCATAGACCGGAGTAGCATAGGTTATTTTCCAATCTTCTCCTTCTTCTGCTGATGATTTTCCTCGCAGTATATTTGTTATCTCCCATTCTTTTCCAATAGTTTTTAGTCTAATCAATATATATCCTCTATAATAAATCTTTTGAACACCTCTTTTATTAGTTTTTATTTTTTATTATATTTGATTTAATTTAATTCCATAAATTAAAATTGAAGTGAAATTTAACTATTAATATTTTTACCAGTAAACTTCCTTCAAATTAGAATGGTAATCATTGAGAGATTTAACGACTAATTTTTTCTCCCTTACATTTTCAATTGCATCTACAATTGTTTTAGCAAGTTGTAAATTAATTATTACTGGAATATTATAATCAACTGCCATTCTCCTGATTTTATATTCATCCTCAATTATTTTTCTAAATTTATCTTCCACGGTTGTGGGGAGTGGAATGTTGATTACCATATCAATACGTCCTTCTTGCAAGCATTCCATGATATTAGGCTCCATTCCCTTTTCATGAACTTTATAAAGTCTCACGACATCGATATCATTATTTCTCAATGCTTTAGCTGTATCTTCTGTAGCAAAAATTGTAAATCCCAGATCTCTTAATTTTTTAGCAATTGGGATCACTTCTTGCTTTAATTCATCCCCTCCAACAGAAATCAAAACATTACCCCCTTCCACAGGGATATATTGCTCAGCAGCTTCAAGAGCCTTTAGTAAAGCATCTTGAAAATCATCCCCAATAACTGCGACTTCTCCTGTACTATTCATTTCAACTCCAAGTATCACATCTGCTTTATCCAAGCGCATAAATGAAAACATTGGTGCTTTAACTCCAACGAATTCACCGTAAGGTAAATTCAGTAATCTTTCTGGAATTTTTCCACCCATGATTACTTCCGCTGCTAATTTCATGAGGTTGATACCTCGAGTTTTTGATACGTATGGCATGCTCCGGCTAGAACGTAAGTTGCATTCAATAACAAATACTTCATCATTTTTCACAAGGTATTGAATGTTAAAAGGTCCCATTATTTTGAGAGATAAAGCAATTTTTTTTGTATAATCATCTATATCCTTCTTGACTTTTTCGGAGATTGTTTGAGGCGGCAGAGCCATCGTCGCATCACCTGAATGTACCCCCGCATTTTCGATATGTTCCACGATTGCACCTATTAGAACCTTCTCACCATCACAAATACCATCACATTCAACTTCAAGGGAATTAGTGAAAAATTTTGTAATAACGACAGGATATTCTCGCGAAACAGCTGCGGCCAAATCGAGCGTGTCATTGAGTGTTTTTTCATCATAACATACTCTCATTGCAGCACCACTTAAGACATAAGAAGGTCTTACAAGAACGGGATATTTAACCTTATTTGCGAACTCTAAGGCTTCTTCTTTAGTCGTTAGCATTGCCCATTCAGGTTGCTTAATTCCCAGTTGATCTAACAAACCACTAAATTTACTTCTATCTTCTGCCATATCAACTCGAGAACCATGTGTCCCTAAAATATTTATGTTTGTCTTACGGTAAAAATCAGAATATTTTGCAAACTTTGCGGCGAGATTTTGTGCAATCTGTCCACCAGCATTCAATACAATACCATAAGGTCTCTCTAATTCACATATGTCTAAAACTCTCTCTCCTGATAATTCTTCAAAATATAAGCGGTCAGAAACATCATAATCTGTTGATACTGTTTCAGGATTATAATTTATGATTATTGCTTTATCAACATCTAACTTCTGTAAACCCCAGAGACAATTTACAGAGCCCCAATCAAATTCAACGCTTGCTCCAATACGATACGTGCCTGAACCTAGTACAATTACTTTTTTCTCATGTTCTTCTTGACTGTATTTAATATCATGTTTATTACCCCAATATGTTAGATATAAATAATGTCGTTCTGGAACACATTGACCTGCTAAAGTGTCAATTTGTTTAACATATGGCACTATATCATATCGTTTTCTTAAACGTCTTATTGTTGGTGTATCAATACCTATAATTTTTGCTATTTGTCCGTCTGAAAAACCATATCTCTTTGCTCTAGTTAGTAGATGCTGTTTTTCTTCATCACTAGAGCCTAAGAAGTCTAACTGTTCAAGTTGG
The DNA here is from genome assembly GCA_048938445.1 of Promethearchaeota archaeon. GTDB lineage: Archaea > Asgardarchaeota > Lokiarchaeia > Sigyniarchaeales > SOKP01 > FT1-020. The sequence goes on from JBHLME010000015.1 coordinate 21,463, forward strand.
TTTTCAATATCAATAATATTTTTTAACTTATAAAGAAACCACTTGTCAACTCGAGAGCGTTCATAAATTTCATCAATTGAAATCCCTCGTTTAATCGCCTCCCCGATTCTTAAAAACCTTAAATCAGTTGGGTTTCTCAATTCGTATTTTAATTCGTTAATATCTTCTATAGGTTTAATTTCATTTGCAACAAATCCTTTTAAACCAATATCTAGCATTCGAAGTGCTTTTTGGCAAATTTCCTCAAAATTTCTACCAATACTCATGCACTCACCCACTCCTTTCATTTGAGGACCGATATGTCTATCTACTTTCTCAAATTTTGTCAAATCCCATCTTGGATATTTTAACACCATGTAATCAGTAGCGGGTTCAAAATTAGCTGTTGTTTTTAAAGTTATTTGGTTTAATAACTCAGGTAAAGTGTAACCTATTGCCACCTTAGCTGCAATATATGCTAATGGATAACCTGTTGCTTTTGAAGCTAAAGCAGAAGATCTAGACAATCTAGCATTAATTTCGATGGCTCTAAATTTTTTTGAAAATGGATCAAGGGCCCATTGTATGTTACATTCTCCAACCACACCCACACCCCTAGTTGCCCGAATTGATGCTGAGCGTAGTATTTGTAATTCTTCATCTGTTAAAGTTTGAGCAGGAGCTATAACTATACTGTCCCCCGTATGAATACCACAAGGATCTACATTTTCCATACTGCAATTAATGAAACAGTTATCTTCAGCATCTCTTAGGATTTCAAATTCAATTTCTTTCCAACCCCAAACACTTTCTTCAATTAAAATTTGATGGATTCTTGATTGTGCTAAACCTCTTTTTGCCATCCTTTCAAACTGTTCCCAATTGTGTATAATCCCTGATCCTTTACCTCCTAAGACATAAGCGACCCTTAACATGAGGGGAAATTCAAGTTCTTTAGCATATTCTTTAGCTTCTTTATATGAATTGACTGCTTTACTTAGACATACAGGACAATCTGCTTCAGCCATTGCTTTGACAAAAAGGTCTCGATCTTCAGTAGCTTCTATTGCTTTTATAGGTGTTCCCAAAACCTTTATATTATATTTATCCAGGATTCCCGCTTCATGTAATTCAACAGCAACATTCAATCCCGTTTGACCACCAAAAGAAGTACAAATCCCATCAGGTCGTTCCTTTTTTATAATTTCTTCAACATATTTAACATTTATAGGTTGTAAATATACTTTATCAGCCATCTGTGGATCTGTTTGAATTGTCGCAATGTTTGGATTTACTAGTATAGTTTCAATCCCTTCTTCATTTAAAGCCTTAAGTACTTGACTTCCACTATAGTCAAATTCTCCTGCCTGACCAATTCTAACTGCACCAGAACCTAATATTAAAACTTTTTTTAAAGAATTATCTAAAGGCATACTTCTACAACTCCAGTAATTTAATAAATTTGTTAAAAATCAGTTCCCTCATATCTAGTGCTCCTGGTGATCCTTCAGGATTGAATGCCACCGAAAATATTGGTTTGTTCTCATGTATCAATCCTTCATTTGTATTATCGTCCTTATCATAGAAATATTGTTTAAAACCATTCATTTCACAATCCTTTAAAAAATACGCATGATTTTGAAAAGTAATGAAACAATGGTCAGTTGCGCTTTCTACAGTAGTTCGCCCTCCACGATGTTCAGCAGTTAACTTGTATGAAGTCATTCCTGCTGCAAGTCCTAATATAACATGCCCTAAACCGATTCCTATTGTTGGAATAGAATTATCAATTAACTTTTTAACAGTATCTATTGTTTTTTTATATATTAGGGGATTTCCAGGTCCATTAGTAATTAAAATACCATTTGGATTTAGCCCTATTATTTTTTCATAACTATAATCATACGGAGCAATAATTACATCTAAATTTTTTTGTAATAATGTTCTAAGCAAACCATTTTTTACTCCCAAATCTAATATGAGGATCTTCCCTTTAGGATTTGATAAAGAGAATTTTTTAATTTCTTTAACTGAAACCATCTCAACGAGGTTATTTTGACTTGGATCTACAATCTTTTTAACTTCATTCTTCAATTCTTCAATATTTGGGTTTTCACCCTCTTCATAGACTTCAAGCAAACCCAATTGTGAGCCTTTTTCCACGAATGTTTGAGTCATAGCTCTCGTATCGACCCATTGGATACCAGGAATGTTTTGTTCTAGAAGCCATTCTTCTAATGTCCTTATTGACTCGTAATGGTTTGGATTTTGACAATATTCATTAACAATTATACCTTTTAATTGAATAGAATCAGACTCAAAATGTCGAAGAATTCCATTTTCATCTATTTCTCTTGCGGGTACACCATAATTACCTATAGAAGGATAAGTAAATAGGACGATGTTGTCTTTAAATGTGCTATCTGTTAAAATCTCGATATAACCTGATCCTGGAATAGAGGTAAATGTTATTTCTCCAGATACTTTATTTATTGCTCCAAATCCTATCCCTTCATAATAAGTTCCGTCTTGGAACATTAAAATAGCAGATCTTTCCGTTTTATAAATCATTTTTGCTCAAGAATCACGAAATTTTTAAAATATAATCTAATATAACTAATTAAATTATCTTAATGAATATAATAACCAGTCAATAATGAACTAATAAATTAATAAATAAGTTAGAATAATTAACGGATAATTACCAATATACTTCTTTTAAGGTATCATGATATTCATTCAGGGATTTAATAGTAAGAGGTCTTTTTCTTACCTTTTCTATTGCCTCTACAACTGCTCGTGCTAATTCAAGATTAATTATTACAGGAAGATTGAAATCAACTGCCATTCTCCTTATCAAGTACTCATCTTCTAATATGATTCTAAATTTATCTTCCACTGTAGTAGGAAATGGAATATTTATTACCAAATCGATTGCACCATTTTGTAAGCATCCCATAATGTTTGGTTCTTGACCATATTCGTGAACTTTATATAATTTTACTGCAAAAATACCATTTTCTTTCAAAACTTTCGCTGTATCCTCAGTTGCAAATATTGTGAAACCCATTTTTTTTAATTTTTTTGCTAACGGAACGACTTGCATTTTTAATTCTTCACCACCTACTGAAATCAATACATTACCACCATTAATAGGAATATTCATTTCAGTAGCTTCTAATGCATTTATTAAAGCGGATGGAAAATCATTCCCAAGAACGCCTATTTCGCCTGTGGAGCTCATTTCAACTGAAAGAACGGGATCTGCCTTGTCAAGCCTCATAAATGAAAACATTGGTGCCTTGATTCCAACATAATCACCATAAGGTAAATTCATGAGTCGTTCTGGAATTTTTTTACCCATCATTACTTCTGCGGCTAATCTCATCAAATTTACACCTCGAGTCTTGGAAACATATGGCATACTGCGGCTAGATCTTAGATTACACTCAATAACGGATACCTCTTCATTTTTCACGAGATATTGAACATTAAATGGACCAATGATTTTTAATGCAAGGGCAATCTTTTTTGTATATTCTTCAATTTTTTTTATAATTTTTTCTGAAATTGTTTGTGGAGGGATTGCCATTGTTGCATCTCCACTGTGGATACCCGCATTTTCAATATGTTCAACAATTGCCCCAATAAATACATTTTCTCCATCACATACTCCATCACATTCTATTTCCCGAGCATTAGTAAAAAACTTAGTAATGACTACAGGGTATTCATTAGAAACTGCTGCTGCTAAATCTAAAGTATCTTTTAACGTATGTTCATCATAGGATACTCTCATTGCAGCTCCACTCAAGACATAAGAAGGTCTAATCAAAACAGGATATCCCACGGAACGTGCAAATTCCACGGCTTTTTCTTTATTGACAAGTGCAGCCCATTCAGGTTGCTTTATTCCAAGTTGATCCAATAAACTACTAAATTTTGAACGATCCTCTGCCATATCAATTCGTGTCCCATGAGTTCCTAATATGTTTAAACCTGTTTTACCAAAAAATTCTGAATATTTTGAAAATTTTGTGGCCAAATTATTTGCAATCTGCCCACCAGCAGATACTATGACACCATATGCTTTTTCAAGTTCACAAATGTCTAACACTCGTTCTCCACTTAATTCTTCAAAATATAATTTATCTGAAATATCGTAATCCGTGGAAACTGTTTCTGGATTATAATTAATAATAATAGCTTGATCCACTCCCAAATTCTTTAAACCCCAAAGACAGTTAACAGATCCCCAATCAAATTCTACTGATGCGCCAATACGATATGTTCCTGAACCTAATACAATGACTTTTTTCAAATTTTTTCGAGTTTCTTGTTCAAAATCAATATCATGCTCTGATGCAGAATAAGTAAGATACAGATAATTGGTAATAGCAGGCCACTCCGCAGCCAAAGTATCTATACGTTTTATGTAAGGTTGAATTTGGAAATTTTTTCGTAATTTTCGAACGATAATCGAATCAATTCCCATTATCTTGGCTATTTGACCATCCGAAAAGCCGAATCGTTTTGCTCTTTCAAACCAATAATGTTTTTCCTCATTACTTGATTCTAATAAATCAAGTTCTTTTAGATTTTTTTCAATATCATTTATATTTTTTAGTTTATATAAAAACCACTTGTCGACTCGAGATAATTCATAAATCTCATCTATAGATAAACCTCTTTTTATAGCTTCACCTAATCTAAATACCCTTAAATCGGTAGGATTTCGTAATTCGTATTTTAACTCATTAAGATCCTCAATAGGTTCCAAATCATTTGCAATAAAACCTTTCATACCAATATCAAGCATTCTTATGGCTTTTTGAAGCACTTCCTCAAATGTTCTTCCAATAGCCATAACTTCACCTACAGATTTCATTTGACTTCCAATATGACGATCGACTTTTTGAAATTTGGTTAAATCCCATCGAGGAATCTTCAAAACTAAATAATCTAAAGCGGGTTCGAAACAAGCAGTTGTTATTTCAGTGATTTTATTTTTTAATTCTGGGAGAGTATATCCTATCGCAAGCTTTGCTGCTATATAGGCTAAAGGATACCCTGTAGCTTTCGATGCTAAAGCAGATGATCTTGAAAGTCGTGCGTTTACTTCAATGACTCGAAATTCTTTTGATGTTGGATGGAGAGCGTATTGTATGTTACATTCACCAATTATCCCTAAATTTCTAATGACTCGAATTGAAGCAGATCGTAACATTTGATATTCTTCATTCGTGAGAGTTTGGCTTGGAGCTACTACTATGCTTTCCCCTGTATGGATACCAACAGGATCAAAATTTTCCATATTGCAGTTAATGAAACAATTATTAGCGGAGTCTCGAACGACTTCATATTCGATTTCTTTCCAACCCCATACACTCTCCTCAATTAAAATTTGATTGATTCTTGACTGTGCTAATCCCTTTTTTGCCATTTTTTCAAAGTCTTTCATATTATATATTATACCAGACCCTCTACCACCAAGCGTGTAAGCAACTCTAAGCATTAAAGGGAATCCGAAATTTTTAGCGACTTTAATTGCCTCTGAATAGGAAGTAACTGCTTGGCTCCTACATACTTTCGCATCGGATTCATACATTGCCTTGACAAACAAATCTCGATCTTCTGTTGCCTCTATAGCCTCTATTGGCGTACCTAGAACCCGTACATTATATTTTTCCAGGATTCCTTCTTCTTTTAACTCAACACCTACATTTAAAGCGGTCTGTCCTCCAAAGGCAAGCAAAATTCCATCAGGTTTCTCTTTTTTGATAACTTCTTCAACATATTTCACATTAATGGGCAATAAATAAACTCTATCAGATAATTGCGGATCTGTTTGTATTGTCGCAATATTGGGATTAATCAGAATGGTTTCAATGCCTTCTTCCTTGAGAGCTTTCAGGACTTGGCTTCCAGAATAATCAAATTCGCCAGCTTGGCCAATTCGAATTCCACCAGATCCTAAAACTAAAGCTTTTTTAATGGATTTATCGAGAGGCATAATCATAACTCCATTAATTCCATAAATTTATCAAATAAATATAAAGAATCTAAAGGTCCTGGAGACGCTTCTGGGTGAAATTGGACAGCAAAAATAGGTTTGCTCTCATGAAAGAGCCCTTCATTTGATTGATCATCAACATTTTTTAGAAATTCCTTAAATCCTTCTTTTTCAAAGTCTTTGATACAGAACCCATGATTTTGTGAGGTAATAAAGCATTTTTGATTTTCAGGATTAATCACGGTCTTATTGCCTCCTCTATGACCGTATTTTAACTTATATGAGGCCCCTCCCGCTGCCAAACCAAGGATTTGGTTCCCTAAACATATCCCAAATGTGGGAATATCATTTTTAATTAATTTTTTACACACTTCTATGGCACTTTTATAAATTGCAGGATCTCCTGGACCATTTGAAATGAATACGCCATTAGGTTTAAACTCCATTATTTGTTCATAAGTATAATTATATGGTACTACAATTATTTCAAGACCCCTTCGAGCAAAATTCCTTAATATATTTAGTTTAACACCCAAATCCAAGATGACTACTTTCCCAATAGGATTCTTGGGGCCATATTCTTTAACTTCTTTTGTACAAACCTCACTTGAAAGTTCTCGGTTATTGGGATCTTCAGCATCCCTTACTAGTTTTTTTAACTTTTCAATATCTGGTTTCACACCATGCTCATATACTGCTAAAAGACCAATTTGAACACCTTCTTCTCTTAAAATCTTAGTAACTGCTCGAGTATCAATCCACTCAATCCCTGGGACGTTTTGTTCTCTCAGGAATTCATCTAATTTTTTCACGCTTTGGTAATGGCTTGGATGCTTGCAGCATTCATTTACAACAAAACCAGTTACCTTGACTGAATCAGATTCGAAATACTTGGTGATACCATATTCATCCTTTTCCCAGGCAGGAACACCATAATTACCTACGAGAGGATGAGTCATTGTAACGATCTGGCCTTGATATGAGGGATCTGTTAATGTTTCATTGTATCCCGCACCCGTCATTGTATTAAAAACAAGTTCTCCCGTGACAATTTTTGTTGCTCCAAAACCAATCCCCTGAAAATATCGCCCGTCTTGAAGCATTAAAATCGCGGGTCTTTCATTCTTATAAATAACCATTAGTGCTAAAGTTTTAATTATTCTCTTAAAATCTTAAATCAAAGATACCTAATATTTTTTTTGAATATCATTTATTAACAAGTAGACAATCTTTAGGAATATAAATCCCTTTTTAAAAATGAAAATAAATTCAACCTAAAGATTATTCAAGGCTTTCTTAATTTTAATTCTATTCCATCTTTAGCTGCTTGATCGCGTAATAATCCTTTTAGTATTTTTGATCTTGACTTTAAATCACTTATACTTATATGATCTGCTTTAATTTGCTGTTCACAAGCTTGTAAGATGTTATTCAAACCATCTATTGAAATCAAGGTTACAGCAATACAAAAAAAGCTTTTTGAACGCCCATCATTGAATTGATTCAGCATTAATTCAAGTAACTTAATTCTTTTTTCTTGATTCTCTACAAATTTCTCAATACTCATTTCTTTTATTAACCGTAAATTGGAAAGTGACACTTTATGACTAATAAATGAGTCACCTAAATCCCATTTTGCTATCTTAGAGCATGGAAAATCATCACATTCAGCACAAGTTTCATACCCATTCTTTTTTACACAACATGTTATAATTGAACATGAAGGATGCTTGTCAAAAAAATCAGGACCGCAACATCCGGGACATCTTGAAGGCCCTTCCGTGTAATATGTAGGACATAATCCACAATCGAGGCCACAACAAGCAATGGTTGGATATTTTTTTAAAGGTTTTTTTTCCATTTTCAAGTATTTCTAATTGCTTAATTAAATGAAATTATCTTATAATCTTAGATAAGAAAAATTACTTATTAATAGTTTAACACCTGAAATTAAGTAAAAAAAAAATACTATTTGAAGTAAAATGATTAAAATAAGTTTCCGTCTATATTAATGATACGTTGATAAATTTTCGTTTATATGTTCAGTTTTTAAAGATGTGAAAACAAATATAAGTATAGGTTATTATATTTTTATTAAAGTAATTTTTAATCATAAATACAGTTTCTACAATAATAAAAGGTTATATTAATCATGAGCGAAACTATAGAAATGGGTAATTGTGAAAAATGTAGTAAGGAGATCAATCTTGCGGAATCATGGAGGGTTGATGAACACTACTATTGCGAAGAATGTTTCTCAAAATTGGATCTCTAATAGCTTTTTTTCCATGTATAAACATTAAATCCTTTTCTTCTACTTATTTCAAATAATTGATTAGTATTAATTGCTCTAAGTAAAATAATTTAAAAATTGTAAAAGAAGAAAAAAATTATTTGATTTTTTGAATGAGACTAGTTTTTAACTCTTCAGCTAAAGTCTCTAACCTGCTTGCCGTTGAGGATATTTCTTCCATTGAAGCAACCTGTTCTTCGGTTCCAGACGTTATTTCCTCCATCGCTTGAGAAACTTTTTCACTTGCTGACGCAATTTCAGTGAGATTTTTGACCATCGTTTCGATTAATTCTGTCGTCTGATCCACTGAAAGTTTTGATTCTTCTGCCAGTTTTTGCACCTTTTCAGCCACTACGGCAAATCCTCGACCGTGTTCTCCTGCCCGACCCGCTTCGATGCTGGCGTTTAATGCAAGTAAGTTTGTTTGTTCTGAAATGCTCGTAATGAATTTTGCGATGTTTTTGATGTCAGTAGTCATATTATTTATATGTATTAAGGAATTTGATTGATCCTTAGCTCGTTTTGAAACTTCTACGGTTGTTTGGGAAATTTGTTCTGATGCTGCGTTAACTTCACTAGCACTCGCAGATAATTCAGTTGCCATGTTCGCAACGCTCAATGCCACGCTTTCTGAGTTGTTAATGATATTTTTTAATCGATCACGTTGATTACTCAATGAATTTTCTTGTTTTCTTATCACTTTTAATATGTAGTATACTGAATATATCACTAGTGAAAAATTTACGGGTAAGCTTGCTAAAGTGAATATCAAAACCAAATTAAGAACAGCTACTAAAATTACTCCTGCTAAAATAAAAATACTGATTCCAACAAAATATAATATTAGAACTTTAAATTCAGTTGATTTCATATTGATTTTGAAACGCCATTTAAATCCTGTAGCGATTAACAAGAATCCAAAAATCACTATTGGTAAGTAAAATTCGATTGGTAATGATTCCAATGTTTGCATTATCAATTATATTCCCCTAATTTTATAGTTTATATTCATTTTTTAAAAACTAGAATATATTTGATTCTATCAAGAAAAAAGAACTATAAAAAATTTGAGATTTTAAAATATTTTCCAAAATGATCGAAATTAAAGAAATTAGCAATACAAACCAAAAAGAAAAAATAAAGAAAAAATAATTCTTCAATAAGTCTAAAAAACCAATGAATCATTATTTAATTTTCTGAACAAGGTTTGTCTTTAACTCTTCAGCTAAAGTTTCTAATCTACTTGCCGTTGAGGAAATCTCCTCCATTGAAGCAACCTGTTCTTCGGTTCCAGACGTTATTTCCTCCATCGCATGAGAAACTTTTTCACTTGCTGACGCAATTTCAGTGAGATTTTTGACTATCGTTTCGATTAATCCTGTCGTTTGATCAACTGAAAGTTTTGATTCTTCTGCCAGTTTTTGCACCTTTTCAGCCACTACGGCAAATCCTCGACCATGTTCGCCCGCCCGACCCGCTTCGATGCTGGCATTTAATGCAAGTAAGTTTGTTTGTTCTGAAATGCTCGTGATGAATTTTGCGATGTTTTTGATGTCAGTAGTCATTTTATTGATATGTTCTAAAGCACTAGCTTGATCTTTCGCCCGTTTACTCACCTCGATTGTGGTTTGCGAGATTTGTTCTGAGGAGGCATTTACTTCGCTTGCACTTGCGGATAATTCGGTTGCCATGTTCGCAACACTTAATGCAACGCTTTCTGAATTGTTGATGATTTTTTCTAAACGTCCATATTGACCTTTCAATGTATTCTCTTGCCTTCTAATTACTTTCAAAATGTAAAGGAGTGAATAAACGACGAAAATAAAACTGACGGGTGATGTTATAAAAGTAAAAAAGATATCAGAATTTAGAAGACCAACCAAGATCATTGCTAAAGATGATAAACTACCGACTCCAACAAGGTAATATAATAAAATCTTAAATTCAACCGATTTTATTTTAATTTTATAACGATATATAATTACTAATGCAACCAGTGTGAATCCAACGATTATCAGCATGATGAACATTTCAACTGGCATAGACCCTAATAATTGCATGAACATTTATTATCACTAAAATTTCCTTTTTATTCTTCTTGATATAGGTTCTAATTTCTAAAATTATGAAAGAACCAATATTTAAACTTTAACTTTATAGAATATTTAAATTGATTATTACGAGATAAAAATTAACTTTGTGAAAAGAATGAATTCTTCTTGAAAATTTTTCACGACTTATCCAATTAGACATATTTAATAATCATTTATATCTAAAATTCAATTGAGGGAATGTAAAAAAATGATAAAAAAAATTTTAAAAAAGTCATTTTATTTTTTGAATGAGGCTTGTTTTTAACTCTTCAGCCATTGTTTCTAACCTGCTTGCCGTTGAGGATATTTCCTCCATTGAGGCCACCTGTTCTTCGGTTCCTGAAGTAATTTCTTCCATCGCATGAGAGACTTTTTCACTTGCTGACGCTATATCCGTGAGATTTTTGACTATCGTTTCGATTAATTCTGTTGTTTGATCTACTGAAAGTTTTGATTCTTCAGCTAATTTTTGTACTTTTTCAGCTACCACGGCAAAACCTCGACCGTGCTCCCCTGCCCTTCCTGCTTCTATGCTCGCGTTTAAGGCGAGTAAATTAGTTTGTTCTGAAATACTCGTGATGAACTTTGCGATATTTTTGATGTCAGTGGTCATTTTATTGATATATATTAAAGCATTAGCTTGATCTTTCGCCCGCTTACTCACCTCAACTGTCGTTTGTGAGATTTGTTCTGAGGATGCATTTACCTCACTGGCACTCGCGGACAGTTCGGTTGCCATGTTCGCAACGCTTAATGCCACGCTTTCTGAATTGTTGATGATTTTTTCTAAATGCGTTCTTTGGCCTTTTAAAGAATTTTCTTGCCTTCTAATTACTTTTAAAATGTAAATCAGCGTATATATCAGGAATACTAAACATAAGGGAAGAAATATAAAAATGAATAGATAGTCTGCATCAAGAGGTATGAATATAATGATGGCAACGATTAGTATTCCCCCAAGACCGAGAAGATAAAGTATGACAACTTTAAACTCAGTTGATTTTAGTTGTATTTTATAACGATATTTAATCATTAATGCTAGTAATGGCAATATTGTTATTGCTAACACAAGCAGAAGTTGATATGGTGCTGGACCTAAAATTTGCATGAACATTTTTTGTAGTCCTTTTTTTTTAATTCCCTAAAAAGTGAAATTTTACTTCTTTTATCATGAAAGAACTTGTATTTAAACCTTAAGTTTATGGAATATTTAAATTAAATGCTTATAATAAAATGGTAAAACTGCTAACAAGAAGGGATTCTTCTTGAAAGTACTTTGAGTATTTTATGAATATAACTTTTTAGTGTCCATTCATTAATTATAAACCATTTGAAGGAAAAAAAATAATCGATAAAATTAAATTAAGTTACTTGATTTTCTGAACGAGGGTTGTTTTTAATTCTTCAGCTAATGTTTCTAACCTGCTTGCCGTTGAGGAGATTTCTTCCATTGAGGCTACTTGTTCTTCAGTTCCTGAAGTAATTTCTTCCATTGCATGGGAAACCTTTTCACTTGCTGACGCAATTTCCGTGAGATTTTTGACTATCGTTTCGATTAATTCTGTTGTTTGATCTACTGAAAGTTTTGATTCTTCTGCTAATTTTTGGACTTTTTCAGCTACGACGGCAAAACCTCGACCGTGTTCCCCCGCACGACCCGCCTCTATGCTTGCGTTTAATGCAAGTAAGTTTGTTTGCTCCGAAATGCTCGTTATGAATTTTGCGATGTTTTTAATATCAGTAGTCATTTTATTGATATGTTCTAAAGCATTAGCTTGATCTTTCGCTCGTTTACTGACCTCGACTGTGGTTTGCGAGATTTGCTCTGAAGAGGCATTTACTTCACTGGCACTAGCTGATAATTCAGTTGCCATATTCGCAACACTTAAAGCTACGCTTTCAGAATTGTCAATTATACTTTTTAGGCGTACTTGCTGGCCTTTTAAAGAATGCTCTTGATTTCTTATAACTTTTACAATAAAAATTATTGAATAAACCAAGAAAATAACCACCGGTGGAATTAATATAAAGATATAAAAAAATTCAGAATTGAGGGTTCCCACTACCACGACAGCGACGATTGCTATTGCCGTGATACCAGTAGTATAAAATACGAGGGCTTTAAATTCAGTCGATTTTAGATTAATTTTATATAGATATTTTATCACAAGTCCAATCAATGACAGGACAAATATTACTAAAAAAATAAGAAATTCGACAGAAGCATAGCCTATTATTTGCATCAACATTTTTTTTCCCGATATTTTATAAAACTCTAAAGGTATATACCTTTCTTAGATAAAAAAAGAACCTATATTTAAACCTAAAGTTTTTGAAATATTTATATATTAAATAGAAAAAATAGAAAAAATGGTGATTATCCCCCATTAAACTATTACAAAGAAAAACTAAAAATTAAGAAGATATACCTTTTGTATAACATTTATAATATTATCCTTCAAATAGTCCCTCCAGAGCCCTAAAATTTATCTGAATGCACGTAATAAATCATTAATAGTATCTTCAATTCGGGATGTATCTTCTAACATTCTTTTTTTATCGCGGTGTTTTTGTACTTCATTGACAAAATCAAATAACTCGTTTTGGACAATTTCATAAAGTCGATCATGCAATAAATAATCTTTAATCTGATTCAATTCCTGAACAAGAATGCCAGTCCCTGAATTTCGATATTGCAGATATACTACCTCTAAATCATCAAGATAGCTATTTAGATCATTTAAAAGGATCATGAAATCACTAACAGCTTCTTGGCGTATTTCCTTCTTCCATGGCCACTGTAAAAATCGTTCAGAATTTTCTTGAAGAGCTTTATGACATTTATTTAGACCAGTTAACGCAATTTTTAATATAGGTCTGAGTTGGTCTACATTCAAATATTCATCAATGCGAATAAGTAACTTAGAAACTTTTTCTGGGTCGCTTAAATCAATGTTTTTTGATTGTACTAGTATTTGATCACATTCTTTCTCTAATCCAATCACCGCACTTTGGGCTGCTTTTAAATAATTTTTACAATATTCAACATCATCTTTTGCATTTTTATTAGCTTTGTTTAAATATTTAAGTGCTTCTTTAAATGCAATTTCTATTGCAAATTCTATAGCCAAATTAAATGAATCTCTCTGTTAATTATTGCTACTTTTTGGATTACTCAACATAAAGACAACATAATATAAAAAACTATTTGATATCACGAGTATATCCCTTGTATTTCTATCGTGTGTTCAATAAAGGATTTTTGTGGTAGAATGGAATTCCTTGCTTTCGAGAGACTCGCAAGGGCGTTCATTTGCGGAATTAAAGATGCAAGTATATGCAATATCAAAAATGGATAAGAAACTCCAATAAAATTAGTGAGATTTCTCAATTTATATAAAACGTTTGATTTATACTCAATTCAAGAACCCAAAATTGAATTTTTCATTTTTTGAAAAAACAAACCACGGATTAAGCCCTATTTTAATTTCTATTTAAATCCACGCCTGGATTTTTTGCCTTGGTTAATTTTAGAAAAGACTAATTCCTCTCTCCTAATGTAATAAAATGTACCTTATAAAATTAAATGATTAATTTAATATAAATGTACAAATTATACATTGATATACAATTGAACACAATAGTATTTAAAGGTATCGAAAATTAATTAATATTAAGGCAATAATAATTTTTATTAAGAAATTTTAATGATAAAAATAAAATAAATAATAATCTAATAATTGCATGGACGATAAGAAAAAAGCCCTTAGGGTTGACTTAAACAAAAGTCTCTCCAAAGATTTAGTTGATATAAAAAATTATTATGGTATTCAATCAGACTCAGACATGATTAGATTTATTATTCGAGAGCATAAAAAAGAACTTTTAACGAAAGAAGATTATTACGTGTTACAAAATAATACAAATAAAGGATATATCTTACAGGAAAATGGAAGTTATGAAAAAATTGACGTTGACGAATTAGATTTAAAATTAAATGAATTTGACATGGATTTAATACGATTTAATTTAAATCCTTGGTCCTTGTCCTATATTCTTAAAGGGATTTTTTCAAAAAGACCTATTTTATTAATTTTTGAACACGAATACGTGAATAAACATTTAATGAGTTTTTTCGAATTCATTACTGAAGATTCCTTTAAAGTAGACATTTCTTTTTCCACCCCTCATAACTATGAAAAAAATACTGGCATGTATAAAGAACATTTAATTCTTAAGGGGAATGAAATCCTCAAGGATGATGATAAACTCTTAGTAAAAAAGAAACTAAAAATAGAACGAGAAATTGTTCAAAATTTTTTCTCCGAAGAAAATCCAAAATTTAGCTTATTAGGAATTAGAAATGACATGAAAAAAGCATATATTTTATCAACAAAAATGGTTCCAATTATAAATAATGCGGATAAAATTAGTACAAAAGAAATAGCTGAGGATCTTAAAGAAAACTTCCCTGTCGACTTAACATTAAGTTATCTAGAGTTTTTAATAGGGATTTTAACCAATTATTATAATATCAACGTGCCAAAAATATATAATGCCATAACTGAATTATTATAATCGTTTTTTGAGACTTAGATAATATTACTTTTTATATTATTAGATAAATTTTATTATATTTTTTAGCTATTATTTTATATTTTAATATGCCTTCATAGACGTTATAACTCAATTCCTTTGTTATAAGGCGGATAATTAAAATCTGAAAAGAGAAATTTTGACTTTTTTGTAGATATTTTCGGATCTAATTACTTTAAGACTTATTTTGAAAAATGAAAGATTCTTATGAATGTTTTTCAATAATGTAGTTTTTAGAAAAAAAAATAACATTTTTATGTTACTATGCGAATTTTACACTATCTCAAATATTTTTTTTTTTAATATTAAATTAAAAAATACATTAAGAAAACGAGAAACTTGATTTTTCAATTAACACCCTTAAGGATTTTTACGGTTTATATTGTTCAGAGTTTCCTAATAGTATTTTATATATTCATTTCATATATTTTACTAAAAAAAAGGGAAAAAATTAGCAGGAAAAGAATTATCTTTAGTTCTTATTACCTACTATGTAGTATTGGTCTAATTATAAATTGGTTCTATGCTCCTCTCCAACATGAGATATTAAGTATCTTACTTTACTCAATGACAATCTATATCGTGTATGCAGGAACCAGTTTTATTGCTATATTTTCAATTACCTTATATTTTGAAATAAAAGCTAATATCGATACAACAAAAGTACAAATTATATATTTAATCATACTCAGTGCATTATATCTTGTAATTTTTATTCCAGGTGGAGTAGTTATTAATAAAGATACCAATTGGTTCCCAGTGGTTAATAGTGGTTTTTTCATTTATTGCACTGTTTTAATCAATTTGAGCCTCACAATCTTCATAGTATATTCGATTAAAACTCTTAAAATATTCAAAAGGAGAAATGAGAGTAAAATTCTTATGAATAGGTGGAAAATTTACATAATCGGAATAATAGAGACGTTTGCATTCGCTTCAATTACCATGCTCGTCCATTTAATCAATATAATACAAGTAAGGGATATTTGGGCGGTAATTGGTGGAGTATTATTTATAACCGGGATATATTTCACGTGGTATGGAATAGGTAAGAAATTTCTTTAATTTATTTCTTTTTATTATCTATACACGCTTTTATAAATGCCATATAGCACTTGCTTGGTTTATATGGCCTGCTTTTAAATTCAGGATGAAATTGCGTTCCTACCATCCAATGGTCGTCCCGGTCTAATTCTATACTGTTTATTATTTTTCTAGTTTCATCTCGACTCGATACAATTAGCCCTTTTTTCTCAGCTTCCTCAATGTATTTAGAATTAACATGATATCTATGACGGAAGCGTTCTATGATTTCCGTTTCTTGATATGCTTCATGTAATTTCGTTCCTTTTTTAACGATGATCTTTTGACCTCCCAACCGCATCGTCCCTCCCTTGTCAGACACTTCTTTTTGACTTTCTAATAAATCTATCACTGGATATGGAGTATTAGGATCGATTTCAGTAGAATTTGCTCCTTCTAAGCCAAGATATTTTCTACAAAATGCTGCAAAAAATAGCTGTGCCCCAAAGCAGATTCCAAGGAAAGGAATTTTTTGTTCCATCGCATATTCCGCGCTCTTGATCATACCCTCTACTGCTCTTTCTCCAAATCCGGGTGTTAAAAGGATTCCATCGCAATCTTCAAGTTGTTCTTCGATGTTTATATCTTCGACAATGTTTATCATTTTTAATTCAGCTTTATATCCCTGGTGTGCGGCAGCATGCTCTAATGCATCATTAATCGAGATGTATGAATCTGAGATATTGAAATATTTCCCAGGCATCCCAATCCGGACAATTGGTTGTTGAATTTTAAACAAGTCAACCATTTTTACCCATTCTGAATAGTTATTGACCTTGCTAAAAGAGACTAATTTTGCCTTGAGATCTAAAAGTTCACACATAAGATCGCCTAATTTTTGATTTTCAAACAAAATTGGCAACTCATACACGATATCTAAATCAGGATTTGAAATAACAAATTCCTTAGGGATGCTCGAAAACATTGATAACTTATTTCTGATATCATCTGCTAATGGTTTTTTACTCCTACAAATTAAGATATCTGGTTGTAATCCTGCACTTTGAAGCATTTTCACAGAATGTTGGGTGGGTTTGGATTTTTGCTGTCCCACGGCTTCAGAAAAGGGAACTAGCGTCACGTGGACAAAAGCCGTATGTTTCTTGGGTAATTCTAATTTTAATTGCCTGAAAGCTTCCAAAAAAATACCAGATTCCAAGTCTCCGACTGTTCCACCACATTCAATCAATAATACATCTAAATCTTCTTTTTTAGCAATATTCAGTAATCTTTCCTTTATCATATTCGTGCAATGAGGAATTATTTGCACGGTCCTTCCCAAAAATTTCCCTTTTCTTTCCCTTAAAATCGTTGAAAGATAAATTTGACCTGAAGTGATGTTATGTGAGGGATGCATCTCAATCCCTAAGAATCGACTATACGTACCAAAATCCTGATCGATTTCAGAGATCCTATATATTTTCTCATCTGATTCAAAAATAGGTTCCGTCTCAATGACAGGTTTAAAATCCCATACTTCTTCAGTAATAAAACATTCTCCATGCTCAATTGGGTTAAGCGTGCCAGGATCCACGTTCAAGTAAGGATCAATTTTAACTACGGATACATTAAAACCACGAAATTGAAAAAGTTTGCCTAAGCTGGCTGTAACAACTCCCTTTCCTATGCCGCTCATGACCCCACCAGTCACGAACACGAATTTACAGTCAGGAGGCATTTTTATAAGTAAATGATTTTTTTAATTATCTTCATAAATAAAAATAATTATTATCCACCACAGTTAATATACTTTTTTTAAGTAATAAATTAAACTCTAATAATTTAGAAAAAAAATGAATTTTTCTTTCAACAAAAATTTCTCATTGAAAATTATTCTCACTTACCTTTAAAGACAGGAGCTCTTTTTTCGCTTAAAGAGCGCGTAGCTTCTCGAAAATCCCGTGTTTTAAAAGCCGCAAGATTTCCCTTGTTTTCATCATCGAGAATGTTAGAAAGGATGTCTCTAAAGTATCCATGCATGAGTTTTTTCATTGCCCTTATTGCTCCAAGAGGGCTATTAGGAGGGAGCAAGCGCATCGCTTGTTCTCTTGCATAAGCCATCAACTTCTCTTCGGGTAAGACTTTATTTACAATCCCCAATTTCTCAGCATCTTTAGCAAATATTTTTTCGGCGAAATATATTATTTCTTTTGCTTTCTGGAAGCCAACGTAAAAGGGTAAAATATAAGATGAGCCAAATTCTGGAAGCACGGCTCGCTTTGCAAAATAGAATCCTAAATATGCCTCTGGGTTATCTGTCATATAAATTAAATCGGCACCTATCAGTGGCATCGTGATGCCTGCCCCAATAGCTAATCCATTAATCACGGCAATAATCGGTTTAGAAAAATCCCACAATTTTAAAGTTAATTTTTTTTGTGCGATATCTTGCAAGTTGATCTGTTCCATAATTTCCGAGGGGGTTGATGCCAATTCCTTAAAATTAAAATAGCCTCCTGAAGAAAAAGCCCTTCCCTCTTCCGAACCTGTGATTATCAAGACTTTGGTATTTTTATCTTTTTCCATATCATCTAAAACAGTCATAATTTCCAAGAATGTGATGGGTGTCATCGCATTCCTTCTTTCAGGAGCATTGATCGTGAGAGTACAAATTCCATTAGGTTCTTTTTCATATATTAAATCTTTAATTTCAGTTATATCCATAAACTATCATCCTTTTGAGTAGGGAATTAATTAAGATTTATAAAAGTTTAAAATGTTGTCTTAAGGCCATACTCATTATATACTGTTGAATTTGTCTTGTGCCTCCTCCAATCTCCTGAATTCTTGAGATTCCTAGAAGGTCACTCATTAAAGTATTATCACATACACCTGCACCACCCATTAAATTAGCACATTCATAACAAACGCGTTCTGTCAATTTTGCACTTTGATATTTCAACTGTGATACGGTTGCCATTAATGCTAAGCTGTATTCTTTAGGAATGTTATTTCCAAATTGCTCCATTTTTTCATCAATAATTTGACTCACGTGAAGGGCAGCAAGCGTTAGATTCATGGTTTTTGCCCATAAATTCGTCAACGGAAATCCCGTTCCTTGAAATTTTAAAATTTCTTGATTAAATTGTTTTCGTAAATTAGCATAAATAACTGCATGAGACACCGCATTCCACGCTTCTGCTATGTTAAGAATGACTATTCCCATCCTTTCCAAATTTAATCCTTCAAAGAGGTGATCCCTTCCAACACCTGGAGGTCCCAACACACACTCCTTTGGAACCTTCAAATTTGTAAAGGTCTCTTTTCCAATATAAATCCGAGGTGTCCAAGGGATGTTCACTCGCTCAGTGCGCCATCCTTCCCATGATGTATCAACTAAAAACTGAGCCATCGTGTTTCCATTATCTTTTTCGGCGCAGGCATAAACTATTGCCCAATCTGCTTTAGGGCCGTTTGTTTGATAAATTTTTTCTCCATTTATTAGATAACTTCCATCTTCCTGTTCATCACATTTAGTTAACATATGAACCGCATCTGAACCCCTCTCTGGTTCTGTTATACATATGCATCCTATTTTTTCTCCCGTGACTATTTCTCTCAATGCGCGGAGTCTGATATCAATCCCATCATTATGCATGAACAATGGATTGACGCAAAGGACTGAAGCACCCATTCCCATAGCTAGTTGTGGATCAAAAAAGTCGGTTGCTAAAACCCGCATGAACTCGACCATCATACCATATTCTTTATAATTCAATCCTAAATTTTCAAAATCACTAATACGGGTCACTAACCCTTCTTTTCCAAGTTCAGGAATCCACTCATAATAATCTTCTTTATGGGTAATTTTGTTCTTTTCTTCAAACCTTACATAAAATTTTTGTATTTTTTTAAGGAAATTAAAATTTTCAGGTTTTAAAACGCTCAATAAATTGTTATTGAGAAACTTATATCGATTTTTAAGACTTAATTTCTCTAAAATATCATCATTAATACATTGCACATCCCATCTTTTATTCTCCATTTAATATATCACTCATTAAAACCAGTTATTGATTAATAATAATCATGATATCCAACCTTTAATATATTATTAAGCTATAAAAAAAAGTTATATTTTTCTCAAGACTTTCTTATCGAGCTTTCCAATTGCCGTGAGGGGTAAGTTTTCTCTTATTTCAATTATTTTAGGAACTTTATATGAAGCTAAATTTTCTCGCGCAAATTCTAATATATCTGCTTGGAGTTGTTGAGTATTAGAATGATCTTTTTTAAGGAGGACATATAATTTTACGATTTCAGAGCCAGGTTTATCTGAATCAGGGATTCCAACAGTTGCACAAAGTTCTATTGCGGGATGTTTACTCATTTTATCGTCAATTTCCACGCTGAAGACTTTAAATCCAGAGACAATAATCATGTCTTTTGTACGATCAACAATCGTAATGAATCCATCTTCATCCATTATCCCAACATCTCCAGAATAAAACCATCCATCTTTTAGAGCATTCTTCGTTTCTTCTGGTTTATTCCAATAGCCTTTAAAAATCTGAGGTCCCTTGATAACAACTTCTCCGGGTTCTCCTAAAGGAACGGTTTTTTGCCTATCTGTAGTATCAACTAGCTTCACTTCCGTGTTTGGAAGAGGAATTCCAACAGAACCAACTTTTCTCTTACCACGATAAGGATTCATAGTGACTAAAGGAGATGCTTCAGTCATTCCATATACTTCTACTACCTTATGTTTTCCTACTAGTTCCTCAAATTGATTTATACTCTCAGAGGGAAAGGGTGCTGCTCCCGAAACAAATCCCTTGAAACTTGTAGAATCTATTTCATGAAATCCCGGATAATTATACAACATTAAATAAAGCGTGGGGACATTACACATTATGGTTGGAGAATGTTCCTTAATTTTTTTAGTAATGAATTTCACGTCTCGAGGATCGGGAATGAGAATTTGAAGAGAGGCAAGACTAATGGAGATCAAGTTAAAAGCCATCCCTGCTAAATGAAAGAGTGGAAATCCACTAATTAATATTTCATTTCCCCTTTCACTATCCGCTGAAATCCAATGATTTATTTGTTGAATGTTAGAAATAAGGTTTTTATGAGTTAATATTGCACCTTTCGGAACTCCCGTGGTTCCACCCGTATATTGAAGAAATGCAATATCGTTTGTAGGATCAAAATCTATCTCAGGAGCATTTTCATTTGAATATTCCAAGTTGTTCATGATTTCCTTATAACCAAAATAACATAAATTTTCAACAGGTTCAACCCTTCCATGAGGAATCTTGTTAAGCTTTTTTGCAATCCATTTAATCATTGATGGTAAGTACATTGTATCTGCAATATTAGTTGTTATAACTGTTTTTATGTCTGATTTTCCTGTGGAAAGTGCAGCTCGCACTTCTTGCTCGTAAAATGAATCCATGGTGAACAATACAACAGCACCACTATCTTGTAATTGATAAAGGATCTCAGTGGGTTTTAGTAGAAAACTCATACCCATAGATATACAACCTGCATAAAACGTGCCGAATAATGCAACTAAATATTGTGGAGAGTTGGGGAGGTGTATTGCCACCCGATCTCCTTTCTTCACTCCGTTCTGTATTAAAAAATTAGCAAATCTAATTACATCCTTTTCAAATTCCTTGTAAGTAGCAGTGGCTCCTCTAAAATCATAACAAGGTCGGTCAGGAAAGTCATTTACGGCTCGTTTTAATAATTCAACTAAAGTTATTACTTCAATATTAATAATTTCTTCTACATCTTCATCATATGACTTTTTCCAAATCTTTGCAGAATAAGGATCTACTTGGTGACCATTTTCCATCATTTTAAGTCACTCTTAAAAGTAATTAAAAATAGGTACTGGAGAACAATTAGATAATTCTATATTTAAAATTAATGAAATTTGATCAAAAATGTCGAGGATAAATAAAAAAAGAGAGTATAATAAGATTAAATTTTCGATGGTTAGCTATTTAATTGCATACTAAATCAAGGTCATTATATACTTCGATAATCTTATGGAGTCTTGATAAATTATTACCATCTGTAATCTTATATATATGAATCGTCCCGTCAGTATTTACAGATTGGCTAATTGTCTTGATTAACTGCTCTGTTGATGACCCGCGAACAATTAGAACGTTTTCAAAAATTGGTTCCAATTCACCATCAGGCCTCAAAAAAACAGCTTCGAAATATACATTGTTTACTATTCCAAACATTCTAACCATCTCCTTATTTGATATTTTTTAATTTTTTTTGTTGTAAGTTTTTATTAATTTTTTGAAAACAATAATCCATGAGATTTACCAAAAGATGCCTCAATCCATATTTTATTATTTTTTTATCCATTTTTTTGGTTATTTATTGAAGGCTATTTTTTTATCTCTTTTTTCTTGTAAACCTCTTATGTTTATTTTTTCAGTATTTCTTACAATATTTTTGTTCATTCTTAACTCATGTTTTCATTCATGAGCGACTAAATAGGTGTATTTTGTTAAATCAAAGTGTTCAATTTTAATTTCCAAATCTTGTTTCTCGTCTTTTGTTATGGGCGTCTTAACAACAAGTTTATGTTCATCTATGTATAAGTTGCTGTAGAAGAGTTTTTCCCTTTTATCAAAGTCGAGAAACAATCCCATTTTACCACCTCTAATATTTTTTTTATTTTTTTATTTTTTTTAAAAATTATTTTATTTCTTAATTATATTTAGGTAGTAATATATATATAAACCTTTCGGAATATATATTGGATATATTATATATACACTAAATAAAAAAAAAAATAAAAAGAATAACAAGAAAAATAATTAGAAATTAATTTTATTTTGTTTCAACAGATAATATTTTCTTCTCTTTTCGTTTTTCTTCTTTTTCTCGCAAACTTCTTCTCAATACTTTACCAACGGCGCTTTTTGGAAAATTACGTACGAATTCTACTTCTCTTGGATATTTATAAGCCGCTAAATTTTCTTTTCCAAACTCAATTATGTCTTGTTCAGATACTTTTCCTTTATATTCTTTTTTAAGTAGTACGAATGCTTTAATATCTTCTCCTTTCACAGGATCTTTAACTCCTATTACCGAGCATTCTTGAATTGCTGGATGTTCATGGAGGACTTCTTCGATCTCTCGAGGATATACACTATGCCCCTTATATTTTATCATGTCCTTAATACGATCAAGTATAAAAGTATACCCCTCATCATCCATTTTTGCATAATCTCCTGTCCTCAACCAACGGTAACCTCCTGCTTCAAAAAATACGTTCTTAGTCTCTTCAGGTCTATTATGATATCTTACCATAACTTGTGGACCTGAGATAACTAACTCCCCTGGATCCCCAATAGGTAAGAAATTTAAATTCTCATCAATCACTCCAACGAGCGTGTTCGCGAACGGATGACCTGTCGAACCGTATTTTTTTTTTCCCCATGGAGGAGACATGATTGCAGCAACACTAGTTTCACTTAAACCATATCCTTCTGCCATTTGAAAACCCGTGCGCTTTTCCCATTCCTTTGCAAGTTCTGAAGGTAAGGCTCCAGCGCCAACATTCGAGTATTTTAAACAAGAAATGTCAACATCGACAATATGAGGAGAATTCAACAGATTTATGAACATCGTAGGGACTCCGAGCAACATGTTAGGTTTATGCTCCTTTATGATTTCTGCAATTTTTGGAATATCAAAAGTAGGTAATACATAAGCTTTTCCTCCAACCATGGGTCCCATTGCTAACTCACATACTTGACCGTAAATATGATACCAAGGCAATACGGAGAGACCAGCAACGTCTTCTTTTAAATAATGTTCTTTCAAGTATAATACAAATTGTTCTATTGCGTGAATCATTGAAACAATATTATAATGGGATAAACAAGCACCTTTAGGTAGCCCTGTAGTTCCTCCAGTATATTGAATGACGGCAATATCCTCTTTAGGATTGATATCGACGTTATAATCAGAAAGGGGTTCTGCATGTTTCTCCATTAGCGTGTTATAGTGAATGATTTTATCATCTTCGGGTACTTCGGGGATTTTTCCTTCTATATTAACTACAATTACTTTTTCTAGGAGTAGATTATCGGCTACTTTTTGATATTGCTTGATAAACCTATCAATTATTATAAGGTATTTCGCACCAGAATCTTGTAATTGATATGCTAATTCTCTTGCGACGAAAAGTGGACTAATTGCTGTCATCGTTGCTCCAACATATAATGATCCAAAATATGTAATTCCAAAATGAGGACAATTTGGGAGCCAAAGTGCTACAACATCTCCTTTTTTAGCTCCTAAGTCTACTAATCCTGCTGCAAATCTTCTTGTTAAGATATTTAATTCTTTAAAGGTAAATTCTATTCCATAAAAGTCCATACAAATTTTATCCGGGAACTCTTTTTGACCTCTTTCAAAAACATCAATAAAGGTCATATCTTCTGGAAATTCAAGATCTACGGTAATCCCAGGAGCTAAATAATCCTTCCAATAGCGATTTTTGATATAATCTGGAAGTTCCATTATGAAATCACCTCCTTAATGCGTTCATTTTTTGGATTTCAGATTACTTACTCTCACATAAAATTATATAATAATTTTTAATGTAAATTTTAAAATCCAAACACTTTATTTAAATATTTGCAAGTAAGTGATAAAAAATAATAGAAAGGTCATCAGAAATGATCATTACTTAATTATTTTATGTCGAAAAATAACAGTTAAAATATTAAAAACTAAAAAAATTGAAAAAAGTTATTTAACATCTATTTTCTTCTTTTCTTTTTCTTCTATCTCCTTCTTTGGTAAATCAAGCTTTAAAATTCCTTTATCAAGTGTCGCATCAATCTTATCTTCATCAATATTTTCAGGCAACTTGAAACTTCTATAGTAGCTTGAACTGGAATATTCTCTTCGAACGTAGCCATCCTTTTTTTCTTCATGATTATCTTTTCTTTCACCTTTAATCTCTAAATTACCATCGTGAATGGTTATTTCTAAGTCCCCCTTTTCCAAACCAGGTATTTCGGCAGTCAAATGATATCCAGCATCATCTTCAGTTATGTTAGATAATGGAGTCCTGAAAAATGGATCTGCGTCAAAGAATTTTAAGCTAAAAGGTTCAAAATCCCAAATTTTAGTGGGGCTCCAGAAAAAATCATCGAACCAACGAGTCATATCATTAAAGAATCGATCAATTGTTCCGAAGGTCGATAAAGGATGGTATCTTCGCATGCTCAATTCTCCTTTCTTTTCATCTTTAGAGATTTCCTCTTTTTTGGCTTCTTCTTCCGTTTTGGAGTGTTCTGTTTTAACTTCAATTTTTTTATCATCTACTTCGGTCATATCTATCAACCTCTAAATTGTAATTTTTTATGGTTTAGGCGTCAATCCACAATTGACATATCCTTAATTAACATATATTGAATTGACTATTTAAATCTTTCGACTTAAAAATTAGGGAGAATAGGAGTGGAACTCTTAATAGAAGAAAAATATTATTTTTTTTTTCGATTTTTTATAAATTGGTATTTTAATTCAATTAAATTTATTTTAAAATTCCTAAATGAACACCTCTTATTTTCAAGAAATTAAGCGGAGAAAGTTATACCTTAATACTTTATAAACTGAATTAATTTTATTATAATAAGAATTAAAGATCTAAAAAAAATGAATAAAAAATGAGATCAAGTAGTAAAAAAATAATAGGTGGAGTCATCGGAGGCATTCTAGCTACTACTTTAATTATTGCGTTAATTCCTGTATTCATGTATGGATTTGCTGTTAACACGGTTACTATTAATTATAATCCATTTTTCTCAATGTTTCCTTCCCCCTCTACTTCTGATGATTCAATATCAATTAATTCATTCGGATTTGGTTCATATGCTTTCACTGGAGGGACCCTTGAAGCAGAACATACGGTAATTAGTCCATATGCTTACTTTGATGTGAAAACAAAGGGAAATTGCGCTGGTACTGGAAGTCTTGACTTTAGTAGCATTCCTGGTTTTGAAGCAATTGATATTATCTTACTATTTCAATTGACTATTACAAATCCTCTTGCTCAATCAGTTACATTAGACTTTTCTTTACAGGATATCGCAGGTGACCTTTCTATAGACATCATATTGGGTCCAGATATGATTCAAATCGTTAATGGAACATATCAAATGAGTTTATTTGCATTGCTCTCTTTGACATATTCAGGAACTACATTATTTTCCGGAAATTTAACTATTGATGGCACCGTTGATGTTATTATTTATTAATAATATAATTTTTTTATTTTTTTTTTAGTTTTTATTAAAATATGATTCATGATTATAATTGAAGAATAAGAAAAGCTATTACGGGATTTTTTTACTTGTTACTTTTTTAATTATATTTGGAGCTAATAATTTTATTAAAGAAAGCTCCTCGGCATCAGTTATTTCTACTGGAATCTTTGATGATCAAAGAATTATCGATCCTAATGAGCCTACTACAATTAATTTCATATTTATCGGATCTAAAGTGGATATTTTGACTGATGTTCAAGTAAATTTAAATACGACATTTTATCCTTTTGTTTTTTCTCGTCAAATTTCAATCATTATTAATGATACAGAACCCATAACTCTAAATATTGAATGTTTTTTTGATCTTAATAATTTTGTGGGAATTTTATTGGATGAATTACCCAATGAACCTACTTTAGAAGATATAGTTTTATTATATGAATATAATTGTTATTTTCGAATTACTAGTAATTCTACTATAGATAGATTGACTATACAATTTGATAAGAATATAGATTATGACTTGGATCCTGATAAGCAATATACTTTAGCTGCTTTTATTAAAGGTGATCCTGCTTGGAATATAATTCCAACTGAAGAAAAAACGGTAGGTTCAACTTCCGATAGATATATAGAAAGTACTTTGACTAATGTCGATAGCACGGATTCAATCTATTTTACTATTTATGAAGAAATTACTCAAGTACAGCAACCCCCAATTGATTGGACATTAATATTAAGCATTATTGTTTTAACTGCTATAATTTTAACATCTATTGTTATTGTCATTTCAAGACAAGAATACATTAAATACTTAAAAACAAGAAACATCCAACTTGGAAGTAATGGACATCGTTTAACATTGGAAGAAGTACTAGAAAATGAAAATCGAAGTACAATATTAGATTTAATTTTAAGTGAACCTGGAATTCATTTTAATGAGTTGCTTCGAAAAACTAATATCTCACCTGGAAATTTAGTTTGGCACCTTGACGTCTTACTAAGTTATAAAATCATAGGAAAAAAACGATTTGAAAATTATCTTGTTTATTTTCCTTATTATCAAGAAAATCCGCTCTCAAATATTGATTTAAAACTACAGAAAAGTGAACTAACCTTAAAATTGCTTAAAATAATTAAGAAAAATCCCGGGGTTTGTAATATTCAAATTGCTAAACAATTGAATATCAACAGAAAAACGATTCAATATCACTTGCAGAAATTATTAGACCATAATCTAATAACTAAGGAAAAAGTAGGAAGAAAAAATCATTTATACATAAAACCTGATAAATTAATTATTTAATTTCTGAAAACTTGATATTCATAATATGAATACCTTATTAAATTAATAAAATATGATTGGAAAACCACAATCATTTTAATATAAGATACTCGATCATTATAACATAAAAAAAAATCTTGTGAAAGGAAATGTGGAAAGTTAAGGGAGCATTATTAAAAAATTTTGTAATCATTATACGATCTAATAAAACTGGAGCTTATGATAATATTCTTACGGAAGAAGAGAAAGAAATTGTGAACCAGCAGATTCTTGATGCCGTGTGGTATCCCTACGAATATTATAAAAAACTCTTTACTGCGGTTGCCAATGTAGAAGCTGATGGTGATCCGAAAAAAATTGAGGAATGGGGTTTTACATACGCTAAACAAGCAGTAGATCGCATCCATAGAGGAAAAAGTAAGAGGAGAAGCTTGAGACATGCAATCACATCATATGATGCCCTAATTAAATTGTGGTTTAATTTCGGTATATTAAAAGAAAATATAATCTCTGATAATGAAATAAATATAGAAATTACAGAATTCGATAATGAATTTGATTTACATTA
>JBHLME010000133.1:0-12380 GCA_048938445.1 Promethearchaeota archaeon
TCTTTTGATATTTTTTCATAATCAGATTAAGAATGAAATTATCGACAGTATCTGAAAAAATTAAACATTTTTAAATATCAAAATACAAAAATACCTAAAAAAAATTACAATTAAAATGCCAAAGAAAAAAAATAAAATTCCTATATGTGTAGATCCAAACTGCTACTCTTCAATTAATAATAATTCAACCTATGAAAATACTAATAAATTATCTCCTTTACAATTTAACAAAAAGAGAGAAGAGCAAGATATAAAGAGTAGTTTTTCAATTAGAAATACATTAAATAAAGATTATGTTAATCAAGTGTTTTTTGCTGTAAAAAAAATCATTTCAAGTAATTCAATTATTATCCACCATAAAGAGCAAGAAGTAATAAGAAAAGTAAAAAAAATATTAAATGATGCTTTAAAAAAAGGATTAACATATCAAGATCTAAGACCAAGTAGAAATCCTTGTTTTTTTGCTTTAACCTTATGTTATTATGCTCTATTATTATTAGGTGTTAGAAAATACAATCATAATAAGATAAATGCTAGAATGATATTAAGAAATTCAAAATTAGATTCTAAGAAAATAGGTTTATATTCAATTACTTTTCCAGATCAAGAAGAACTTATATTAAATATAAATAGAACAGAAACAGCTTATTTTTTTAATTTTCTCTCAATTGAAGATCAAAAAAATATCCCTGATTCATTCAAACCGAAAATAAGAAAAGATGTTAAAGAAAGGTTAAATAATTTTGAAAATCTCTTAATAAAATCAATAAAAGAATATAGTAAGTTATTTCAGTACTCCGAATTCATTTCAGATATGGCTATTTCTATATATAATGATGGAATACAAGGAAATAAGAAATTTAAACCATCATTATTACCAAAAGGGTTTCGTGGGGCTGAGAATCTTGCAATTACTTTATTATTTTATTCAATAAAGCATAAAAGTTATCCTATTAATACTTTCAAGAGAGGTTATTTAATAAAAGACTTCTTTAATAATTTTTTTAACAAAAAAGATTCTTCTCTTGTTAGGCAATTACTTCCAATATTTTATAAATTTTTATCTGATAATTTGAAGGATAAGATATATTATCGTCCGATTCAGAGAAATGTACATCTATCCAAAGAAAAATTTGAAATTCACCTAAAAAAAATGCTTATGAAATTTTCTAACATCTTTAATTTAAAAAATTTAACCTCATATGCATTAAGCTTATATAACAAAGCTGTTAGAAATGGTTTTACTTATTTAGATTTAAGTATACAAAATCCAACTCACTTGGCATCTGCATTAATTTATTTTATTACAAATGATAATCAGAAAATAAAAAAATTAAGCATTAGAAATATAACAGATAAATTAAGAGAAATTGGATATTCAGTTGATGAAAAATATTTAAACGATATTATAGATAAAATCTATTACTATATAAGTACTTCTATCTCAATGCCTCACAAGCAGTTTATAAAAAGGGACATTTTCATTAATGAGTTAGAGAAAATCAAAACTACTCATAAGTCTTATAATAGAATAATTAATTTTCTTCTTTTAAAATTTATATTGTTATTATTTAAAAGCTTCAAAGGTAATCCATCTTTATTTATTGAAAAACTTGGGATCGAAAGAGATCCTCAGGCTTTAATTAGAACTTTAAAATTCAACAACATTTATGTAAAAGTCAATGTTTTAGAAAAAGTCATAATAGCATTTCGAGAATTTATATATAATGAAATAGATGATTTTGAACAGCAAAAAAATTTAAACGAACTTTTAGAAGAATATTATTATGAAAAACAACAATCTAGAACAGAAACACAGAAAAAAAGAAACTTAAAGGCACGAGAAAGAATCTCTAATTATGGTAATTATTATAAATCAACTAAAATAAGAATCAAACGCTTCATTCTTATGTTAGGTTTTAGTCCTTATGATGGATATGATCTATGGAAGAATAAGACAAAATATAAGGATAAATTCAGGATCTGGGCTAATTTTCATCATATTCATTATAATTCTAATGATGAATCTCAAGATGATCTTATATTTCTACCTCTCGTTCACCCTGATGATATTGGAAAAGATTATTATTATCTAACTCATAATAAAGTGAGTAATTTTGAATCCATACTTGTGAAAGAAGATATATCCGATCAAATAAAATCCATGACTCAAATTAAATTGGAAAATATTAAAAATAGAATAATAAAAAATAGTAATATTATTTTGAATGCAATTATAACTATTAATCCTGAAATTTTAAATGATCTAAAAGGTTGGGATAAATCATCAATTATTATGGCAAAAAAACGGTTAATTGACACTGAATTTTTATGGATTGCTGGGATAGAGCAATATATTCCAGCTTATTATAAACACAAAAAAATTGATATCAATAATATTATGAATATTATTGATGAAATCCAACAAATGAGAATAAATTAATATTAATACATCGTTATAAAAATTCAATAGAAAATATTTTTTGCTTACCTTAGTGTTATATTTTTATGAATCAATACATAATTACTGGTCATACAAAAACATTATGTTTAATTGGACATCCAGTTGAACATTCTTTTAGCCCGATAATGCATAATGCCCAAATTCAAGAATTAGGTTTGGATTACGTATATATTGCCTTTGATGTACATCCAGATGATTTAAAAGCTGCAATTGATGGATTGAGGGCTTTAGACATTAAAGGAATGAATGTAACAATACCTCATAAAGAAGCAGTCATGAAATATCTTGATGAAATTGAACCAATGGCTGAGAAAATTGGTGCAATTAATACTATAAAAAATGAAAGTGGACATTTAATTGCAAGAAATACAGATGCAGGGGGTGCAAAAAAATCGTTACTAGATGCAGGATGTAAAATTGACGGGAAAAAGATTTTATGCTTGGGAGCTGGAGGAGTTTCAAGAGCACTATGCTTTATTCTTTCAGAAGAAGCTGAAAAAATCGTTTTAACTGACATCTATGAAGAAAGAGCTAAAAAATTAGCAAATGAAATAAGAGAAAAATTAAATGTTAATATAGAAGGTAAAAAAAGTAATGAAAATTTACTCAAAGAAGAAATTAAAAATGCAGATATTCTAATTAATGGAACTCCTGTAGGAATGTACCCAAAAACTAATATATCCCCTATTTCTAGTAAGTTATTACATGAGGATCTATTTGTATTTGATGTCGTTTATAATCCATTGGAAACCCAATTAATGAAAGACGCATCAGAAATTGGGTGTAAAACACTTGGGGGATTAGATATGCTGGTCAATCAAGGTGTTCTTGCTTTTGAATGGTGGACGGGAAAAACTCCCAATAGTGAGCTAATGAAAAATAAAATAATTAAATTTCTTGGGATAAAGTGATGTCTCCAAATCAAAAACCGATAGTTTCAATAGCTCGCAATAATGACCTTGTCACAGCAGTTAATACTGCTCTTGACCAAATCGAGTTACCCGATTTTTCAGGGAAAACTGTTTTATTAAAACCAAATGTTGGTAGGGAAGCAGATCCTAAATTGGGGATTAATACCAATCCAGAAGTTATTGAGGCTGTCTTCAAGTATTTGAAAAAAAGGTTTAAAGCCAACTATTTAATTGGAGATTCTCCAATTATAAATACTGATACATTAAAGGCATTTCAACAATCAGGTTATACTGATTTAATAAAAGAAAATGATCTGAAATTTATAGATTTAGATGAAAGAGCACCTAAAGAATTGGATATTCCTGATGGAAAGATCTTAAAAAAAATAAAAGTAACTGGATATTGGGATGAAATCGATGCAATAATTTCCATTCCATGTTTAAAAATGCACATGCATTGTGGAGCCTCTTTAAGTTTTAAAAATCTGAAAGGATTAATATATAAAAGAGAAAAGATAAAACTCCATCATTATCAAGCACCAGATATTATTAAAAAATATTATAATCAACAAAAACAAATTAAAGAATTAGATATTGCAATCTCAGATCTCGCATATATTTTTCAACCAGCCTTAGTTATAATTGACGCTTCCTATGCTCATGAAGGAATGGGCCCATCATCTGGTAATCCTGTAAAGATGGATACGATTATTGCCTCAAAAGATTATCTTGCTGCGGATATAATAGCTCTTGCGTTAACTCAGCCCAATTGGACGTTAGAAGATGTGCCTCATTTAAAATTTATTTCAGAAATATTGCCAAAATCGCCAAAAAGCCGTAAAGATATTATCACCATACCTGAAAATATTGAAAAATTTATAAATCCAATCGAACCGCCTCCAACTTCAATCAATATAAAATATGAAAACGTAAATCTCATCTCAGAGCAATCTTGCTCGGCATGTTTATCAACAATTTTCAATTTATTAAAAAATAATAAGGAGTTTATAGATAGTCATTTTTCCCTTGAAAAACCTTTGAATTTAGCAATAGGAAAAGGAATAAAACAATCTGATCTATATATGGAAACATATCTTATTGGAAATTGTACAGCTAACCAAAAAAACGAAGGAATATTTATTCAGGGGTGTACCCCTGTTGAATCGGAAATAATTCATAGAATTAAAAAGAATTTAAATATTGATTAAAAATAGAAAAAATAAACTTATTCAACGTTGGTACCACAATAAGGGCAAAATTTTCCTACCCTTTCGAGTTTAACTCCACAATTCAAACAATAATTTGCTCCTTCTTCATTTTCTTGTTCATATAATTGAACCACTTGAACTTGAGAACCTATATGATATGGATTTGTTATTAATTGAGTTGTTGATTCCTTAATACCTTCTAAACGGCATATACTATTACAATGCACACATCGATTTTCAGGATTATTAAAATATATTATAAAATAGATTAGTATTCCGATTCCTGCAGTAAAAATTGCTAGTATAATCACGAGACACCAATTTATTTCTTCTCTTCTGACTAATACATTCGTCTTACAGTGAGGACAATATAAAGTTGTCATTTTTTTATTCATACCCTTTTTTATTATATAAGTTTGGTCTTAATTATAAAATTATAATTACCTAATAAAAAAAAAAAGGAGTCCAATTTTTTAAAAAGAGAAGAACTAAAATTTTTGAATTTATTTGAAAATTAAAAGATGCTACTTTTTTGAACCGCAGTTTGGACAATAATTTTCTTCAGTGCTTAATTTATCTCCACAAAAGGCACAATATATAGGCTCATCAATTATTTGAATTTCTTCTTGAGACGGTTGAGAACTTACTGGTTTTGGAATGCCCTTATTATGAACATTTTGTTGAGAATATTGAGAAGATTCTATTAATGTGATTCTATTTCCACAATGTATACATCTATCCTCTGGTTTGCTATAATAAACTGCAAGATAAATGATAAAACCTATACCTGCTGTAAAAAGGAGCAATATAATTGCTAAACAAACATCAAACTCCTCGCGACGGAGCAATACGTTTTGATTACAATGATGACAAAAACCTGAAACCATTTTTTTCCTCCTTTATTGTATTGATATAATTATTATTATATAATATTATTCCTCATGTAAATGAATACCACAATAGGGACAAGTAAGGGATTTACTATCAATTTTCTCATGACAAAAGTTGCATAAAATAAATTCAGTTTTTTCACTTTCGATTTGTTGGATAATTCTATCTATTTGGCCTTTTGAACCTGGAAATTTATTAGGATTATCATAGAATTTTATCCTATTTAAACAGTATCCACAATATTTTTTTTTTTTGATATAAAAGTGATAAATTAAAAAAATTGGTAATATGAGACCTAAACTAGCTAATATTGCTATTATCCATAAATGAAAGTAAAGATCACTCTCAATTCTTCTTCTGGGTTTCATTGGTTTACCGCAAGTTTTACAGAAAGGATAGAGTATTGTTTTCTTTTTTTTTATACTAATTACAGCATCTTTTTTTTCCATTAAACTTTATAAAATAATATAATATAAAAAAACTATTCATGTAGAACAAATTGAAACAAAAACCAATTTTCATTGTATTAGATGGAATTGATGGATGTGGAAGTACTACTCACAGTAAAATTCTAAAAGGTTTTTTAGAAAATGAAGGGTTTAAAGTTCATTTGACTAAAGAGCCATCTGATAATGAAATTGGAAAAATATTACGGATGTATTTAAAAAATAAGGAGATTCCTCCGACAACTGATGCATTAATGTTTGCTGCGGATCGAGATCTCCATTACCATTCAGAAATAAAGAAAAAACTTGATGAGGGATGTATAGTTATTTCTGATAGATATATTGAATCTTCAATAGTTTACCAATCTGTTTCTTCAACAGAGATTTCAGTAAATTGGGTAAAAGAAATTAATAAATTTGCAGGAAAGCCTGACATTACGATTATACTTGACATTGATCCAAGAATTTCCTTAAAAAGAAAGTCTGATCAAAATTTAGAAAAATTTGAAGAAATATCCTTCTTGGATAAAGT
Organism: Promethearchaeota archaeon; assembly: GCA_048938445.1. Taxonomy (GTDB): domain Archaea; phylum Asgardarchaeota; class Lokiarchaeia; order Sigyniarchaeales; family SOKP01; genus FT1-020. Next base: position 6,453 of record JBHLME010000133.1, read on the forward strand.
CAGGGCACTTTATCTGTCTCGTGCTAAAGAAGAGGGATACGAGGTTATTAATTCAGATGATATCATCGAACTTGTACAAGAAAAGATTCAAAAATTTATTACAGATAATTTAAAACAATGAAATTTAAATACCTAAAGCTTGATTATGAGATTAGAATTAGAGGACCTTAAAAATGAATTCTCTACAAGACCCATTTAATAAAGATAGACTGTTTAACTATGTAAAAACTTTTAGTTTTCCCAGACTCTCAGGAACTGAAGGCGAACAAAAAGCTGTAGAACTTACAATCAAAAATTTTAAAGATATAGGTTATAAAGATGATCAAATAATTCGCGAGCCTTTTCAATTTTCTGACTTTTATTCTACTACTCTCGTACAATTAATAATGATAATGTGCTTAACTTTTTATCTTATTCTTTTAGTTGTAGCTTACATAGACACTATAATTGCTATAATATTTATTACAATGATAGCTATCATAGTAATTCTAATAATAAGGGGTTTAAAACATCCTGAAACTGGTTTTTGGGGCGAATATTTTGGAAAGACCTATTCCTCTACTAATGTTTTTGTTAAAATTCCTGCTAAAAAAAATAATCCTGGTAATGTAGGTGATCTTATCATTTCTGCTCATTTAGATTCTAAATCTCAATCTTTTAAGACAGCTTGGCGCATTGTTTTATATCGTATTTGGTTATTTGGAAGCGTTTTGTTAGGTTCACTTTATATAGCATACATAATTCTTGGATTTTTCTTATATAATCTTCGAAATTTTAACTTGGTATTTCAAATATTTATATGGTCTTCTACAGCGCTAGTTTCATTCTCTAATATTATGTTATTGTTTCTTACAACCCATAATAAATCACCTGGATCCTTAGATAATGCCACAGGAATGGCAATTGTATTTGAGTTAAGCTCTTATTTTAGGGATAATCCTTTAGAAAACTTTAATTTATGGTTTTGTCAATTTTCAGCTGAAGAATTAGGTACAATGGGTTCGAGAATTTTTGTTAATGCACGTGAAGAAAATTTCAAAAAAGGTAAAATATTTCAAATTAATTTAGATATGATTTCATCAGCTAAGCACAGTGCAAAAAAAAATAATGTTGGTTATTTAAAATCATATGGAATTTTTCCTAGAAGAAATATTTCACCATTACTTGGTAAATTCTTGGATAAAGCTGCAATGGAAGAAAAGTTATTAATTGATGGCTTTCACTTATCTACGGGTGCACATACGGATTCTGTTCCATTTCATTTAAGAGGTTATGATGCAGTTGACATAACTACACGTTCTGCAGCATTATATACTCATGATATTACAGATACTCCAGATAAAGTTGATCCACAAATTTTAAGTGATGCTTGTAAAATCGTATATCGGACGATTTTCAATCTTGATAAAGATTTTAAAATCTTATCAGATATCAAAACAGCGATTAACAATGATAAATAAAATATAATTTAATGCTTTTCTTTATCTGTCAATGTTTAAAAATTCTTTAACTTCTTCAGTTAAAATAAAAGCATCTTTTTCATTATAACTAAATAAATAAAACCTGTAAGTTTCATGGATTCTTTTATTTATCTTCATAGAATAAGGTACTGAACTTAAGGAATTATGAATTTCTAAAGTATCATTTTTTATTGAATTTATAGCAACCCAGTGAAAGCCATAATTTAGAGCTATACAAGGTATTGCTCCTTCCTTTTCAGTTTTCAAGTGATCTTGTAGAATCTTTAATTTAGTTTTGTAATTTAAAACACTTGACGTAAAATCTTTTGAAGAAAAATATAAAGCACCTGTTCCATCCCATATTTCTTGCTCTTGAGGATAAAAATTACCTCCAAAAAGATAGAAGAGTATCTTTAAATCTGGATCCTCTCTCATGGTATGTAAAGAATTCTTTAAAATTCGCTTAGAAATCTTATTATTTTCTGAAAATTGTTTGTCTCCTAATTTATAATGCACTATAGGCATATAATAATCGACTAAATCGTGATTTTTTTCATATATATAATCTCTAATGATATTAAATCCCATGGATTTAAGTAAAAGGTAATCTACAGCAATAGACCACTTGAATTCTTTTCGATTATGCCTCATCAAGTAATTAATTTTTTCATATAAATCGTTCAAGAATCTCTTAAAATTTTTATTTTGTTTTGGATTTATCAACATTAGGAACGTTGAAATCCCACATGTATTATGCATTTGACTATAAATCGGTAATTGAACTTGATTTGACATGATACTAATTACAAAATAAAGCTATTTATTTATAAAGATTTTTAGTTCGAAAATTTTAAAACTTTTATACACTCAATAATACATTATTGGTGAGATTAAATGAGTTATACATTAGCAGAAAAAATTTTATTAGAACATTCTGATGTTACGGATCTAAATCCAGGTGAATTTATAGAATGCGACATCGATCTCATTATGGTTCATGAACAACTTGGTGGTAGGATTCATGTTGAATATGAGAAACTTGGTTTAGATAAAGTATGGAATCCTGAGAAAATTTTTTTCATATTAGACCACTGGGTTCCTGCTCCTACAATATCTGCTGCTCAAATGCATCAAGAGGCACGAAATTTTGCAAAAAATTTTAAAATCACTCATAATTATGGTTTTCAGTTAAATCAAGGGATTTGTCATCAAGTTTTACCTGAATTGGGATTTGCTCGTCCTGGAATGCTTATAGTTGGTTCAGATAGTCATACAACCACCTATGGTGCCTTTAATTGTTTATCCACGGGTATTGGAGCAACAGATGTTTCAGTAGTATTTGCCACTGGCAAATTATGGTTTAAAGTTCCAGAAACATATAAAATTAACTTGAGCGGGGAATTAAAAAATGGAGTAATGTCTAAAGATTTCATTCTGCAATTTATTGGTGATATTTCTACTAAAGGGGCCATTTACAAATCTTTGGAATTTCATGGTGCAGATTCACTTTCAATAGATTCTCGCATGACAATATCAAATATGGCTGTGGAGGTTGGTGCAAAATTCGGTATCTTTTTGCCAGACTCAAAATTAGAAAGTTGGATTAAACTTCATTCAAAAGAATCATATAAAACAATAAAACCTGATGCAGAAGCTACTTATGAAAAAATTTTTAACTATGATTTATCTAAAATAACACCCATAATTTCAAAACCTTCTAATCCTGGAAATATTGATGTAGTTGAAAATCTTGAAGGAATTGAGATAGACCAAGCATTCTTAGGGAGTTGTACAAATGGAAGAATTGAGGACTTGCGTATGGCGGCAAAGATTATCAAGGGCAAGGAAGTTAATGCAAATACTAGGTTTATAATTACTCCTGCTTCCAAAGCAGTATACCAACAAGCATTAGAAGAAGGATTAATTGAGATCTTAATGAATGCTGGAGCAGTAATTACCCACTCCACGTGTGGAGCATGTATAGGTGGTCATTTAGGTGTCTTAGCTTCAGATGAGGTTTGTATAAGTTCGACTAATCGTAATTTTAAAGGGCGCATGGGGGCTCCTTCATCTCAAGTCTATTTAGCATCTCCTGCTACTGTAACGGCTTCTGCCATAAAAGGTAAAATAACAGATCCTCGTGAGGTGTTATAAAAAATGGATGAAATTTCTGGATATGCTTATATTTTAGGAGATGATATTAATACTGATGATATCGTGCCTAGCCATACACTAACAATGAGAGATCCTAAAGAAATGGCACGATGCACACTAGAATTCATTGATCCTGATTTTACTAAGGAAATTGATAAGAAAAACATCATTATTGCTGGAGAAAATTTTGGAACAGGAAGTTCTCGAGAAGAAGCTGTAAATGTTTTTAAGATGCTTGGAATAAAAGCTATAATTGCCAAATCATTTGCGAGAATTTATTTTCGTAATTTGATTAATAAGGGTATACCAGGAATTACATTAAATTGGGATGAAACTATTTTTTCAAGGAAAGATGAGATAAAGATTTTACTTGATGAGGGAATTATTATAAATAAAACTAAAAATAAACAAACTAAATTCACGCAATTACCAGAGTTTTTGAAAAGTATATTAGAAGAAGGGGGAATAATAAACAAATTAAAGAAAAATTTTGGCAAAGGTTAAAATAAAGCTTCTATATCACTTTTTATTTTCTTTATCCTACGCCTCGATTTTAAAAGAATCTCTGTTCTGCCATATTTTGAAAACCATTTCTTAAAACGCTGATCTATTGATACTTCCTTGGTTCCTTTCATGTATTTATCGGCTAGACAGACTATTTTCTCTTCTATAGTTTTTGGAAGAAAATCTTTTTCTGGTAATCCAACTTTTTTTGCATCTTCTTTATCTAAACCCCCTAAGATATGTGTTTCACAGATTCTAATGAGTTCTTCGGAACATCCGTGTAACTTTAGAATCTTTCCTCCTTCCATTCCATGTTTAAATCCGTGAGTTTGAGTTCTTCCGATATCATGCAGTAAAGCTCCTACCTCAATTAAATTTTTATCTAATTCTATTTTTTTAATTTTATTAGCAATATTGAGAGCTTTTTTTGCGACTGAATGCGAATGATACCTTATTGAAAAAGGAAGCTTGAGTTCTCTCATTAACTCAATTGCAAACTCCCGATTCTTTGTTATCTTATTGTTCATTAATTTATTTTAAACTTCTGGTTTAATTATATAGTTGTGAATGATTTTTTGGCTTTAAATTTTAAGTATTTTTTATAATTAGACATGTTCATATGGACCAGAGATTAAACCGCCTATTAAACCACCAAATAATCCCCCGAATAAAGCAATAACTATTGCCCCTATAGTTTGGATTAATTGATTCTCGATAAAAAGGGACATCAAATCTACTCCTGAAGTTACACTCAATAAAATCCATAACAATATATCAATTATAATAACGATAGCTGTTGCCATTAGTGCTCTTTTGGCGCCCTTTGCAATTGTACCGCATACATAACCAAGGAATAACCACATTACGACATGAGGAACGAAAAAGCCTAACGGGGTTTCTGATCCCGTAAAAATCGATTGAGGATCAAGTGAAAAATTTGCCGTTAATACATAAGAAAGAGCCTTAAAAATATTATATTCCCAATTTTCAAGTATTAATTCCATTAATCGCGTCATGTTAAAAAAATACACGGTAATGAAACTTAATAATACAGAAATGAGGATTCCGAATATTAAACGATAATCTATTTTTCCCATTATTTACTTTTTTTTTATTAATATACTTTATAATTTTGAAATTAATTTTAATATTATCTCCAAAATCAAAAAATTAATTATTGAAGAAGATTTTTTATATTTATTAAGAATTGATATGAACATGGTTTAGGAGAGTTTTACTTGGCCAGAAAAAAGAAGAAAGATGATAAGAAAGAAGACAAGACTCCTCAAAATTATGGAGAAGATACTAAATCAGAGTCAAAAAAAGGTAAACTAGATGATTTTGAAGAAGATTTTGAAGAAGATCTTGATCTCGACATAGAGAAGGAACTTGAACTCATAGATACTGAAGATATTATAATCGATGAAGAAAAAATAATCGATAAGGATGAGGAATTAAAACAGTTATATCTTTCATGCGGAATTCATATAGGCACAAAATTATTATCTGGTGATGCTCGACGATTTATTTATAGACAAACGAATTATGGTTTATACGTTATAGATTTGACTCAGACAGCGGAACGATTAGGAATAGCCGCAAAATTTTTGAGTAAATATGTTGAAGAAGGAAGTGATCGTGTAATCGTTTGTTCTGTAAGGAGATATGGTAAAGAACCAGTAAGAAAATTTTGTGAAGCGTTAGGATGTAGAGCAATCACTACTAGATGGATACCAGGAAGTATTTCAAATCCGCTAATTGGAACCTATATTAAAGATGCTGCTGTTATTGTTATCGTAGATCCACATGC
>JBHLME010000134.1:0-12247 GCA_048938445.1 Promethearchaeota archaeon
TAAAAACATTCAAAGTTTCTATATCCTTTATTTTATTATTTGAAAGATCTAAATAGGAAAGATTTGATAATTCTTGAATGCCATCAATAGTGGATATAATATTATTTGATAAGTATAGACTTTCAAGAGATTTTAAATTATATAAACCAGGGATATCAGAAAAATATTGAATATTATTTTTAAATTCAGCTTTCCATCCTCTGACTTCAAATTCAACATCAGACAAATCTAATTTTATTAATTTAGTATCTTTTAGTTCATAATAAACGCTATAAAATTTATTTTTTATCGTAAGGATAGTCTTATAGTTTAAAAGAATATCTCCTAAGAGTTCAGAAGATAAATCCTTAAATTTTGTCTTTTTTAATAATACTTTTAACGGTTTCCTAAAATGATTATTAGAAACCATTTGATGAGCGTGTAATTGTTTTAATTTCTTAATCTTTTTTATTTCTTCAAAAAGGATAGTTTTAGATTCTAACGTATCAATTTCTATTAAAGTCTTGATAATTATTGATAGGCATTCAATATCTGTCTCATGCTTTAGACTCCAATTCAATAATGAAATAGAATTTTTTAGATAATGACTTCGAATTATCTTTGCTGTTTGGCATCTAATATTAACATTTGAATCTGAAATGAGCAAGTTTTCAATGAATCTAAATAATTTATCGTCAAATCCTTGAATTTTTCTAATAATTTTAAGTGAATCCACTCTAAAATTTTCATTATTACTGTTTTCTATCAAGGAAATTAAATAATTTATGGTTGTATCCTTATCTAATTCTTTTTTTTGATATTTTTGAAAGATTGTTTCTGGAGTTAATTCCATTTTTTTAATGAACTATTTATATAATTTAATTCTTAAATTTCTAAAAATATTCTCTCTGTTTAGATAATTTATCATATAAAGTAGATTTTAACCTATTAAACGGTTTTAGATTTCCTACAAAAGGAGAATCGGTAACATGGGAAAGAAAAGGATTTATGTTATTCTCTAATTTATCAAGTTTTCCTAAATTCCCTTCAAAAAGAAAAGAGGTATAATACTCATTTTCTAATTTTTGAAATGTGAGGAAACGATAGTTTTGAAATCCTAATTTAACTGCAATCCAACGAGGTATGGCTCCAGTATTACCCAATGTATTTGCCGCTATCGCCTCAATTTTTGCTGTTAGCGTGGATTCTTTTATTTCAGCTATTTCATCAGGGTCTTCGAAAACTCCGTGAACATCTATATTCAATTCATCTCCTAATATAAGTGAAATCACACCTATTGATCTTGATGATAATCCAAAATAAAATAGTTTTAATTTATCTTCAACATAAGGAATTTCTTGATCAGAAAATACTTCATGTAAAGTGAGATATTCATCCAATATGAATTTAATGATACTTCTAAACTTTTTTCTAATTTGATGCTTTTCAATTTTTGGTAAGTTATCAACATCTTTTCCTCTAACTAATTCAGAAAAATGTTTATGCATTTGCTCTAAAATCCATAATCCCTTTTTATCTGGAAATGAACCATATACTATATATATAATATTATCTTTCACAAGAAACTGATTCTTTTCAATCACTTTTGTTTTTTCTGAAACTAAAGTCATCTTGTCAAGAACTCCTCCTAAAATACTGGTAGCTATAAAATCCAAATTGTTCGTGAGTTCTAATAAATAAACATACCGAAGATTGTTATGAAATAATGGAGTCCGGTTAACTGAAGTAATTCCAATTAGTTTTATGTATTCTCCTTCTTTAAGTTCAATTTTCTCGCTATCTATCGTAATATCATATGTCTTTTTTTTTACTTTTACTTTTCCTTCTAGTTTTTTACTTACTGTGGAATTTTTGGTTTCAAATTGTTTTGGAATTGACTTCTCAGTATTCTCTTCAATATCATGTATGCTTGATAAAAAATTCTGACATCGTGGACATTTTTTATCTTTTGGAAATGGTCTGACTACAACATAACCACAAGATTTACATGGAATAGAATCTTTAGAAAATAGCGTAGGGATAGATTATCATCTCTAATTTGATTACTAATAACTATAAAAATAATATATGTTAAAATAATAAATATTTATCTCAAAAATTCATAAATATTCTGAAGCAATTTCTCTGAATGCATCTAAAAACTTGTTATTTTCTTCTTCTGTTCCAATAGCGACTCTTAAATAATTATAAAGACCTGTTTTGCTAAAGTGACGCACTAGAATTTTTTTCTTCTCTCTTAGATCCCATAGAAATTTTAATGTAATTGATTTGTTATCAAATTTTATCAAAATGAAGTTGGCATCTGATGGTAATACACTAACACCGTTATAATTATTAAGTTCTTCTGTAAGTCTTTGTCTCTCTTCTATTATTTTTTTATTTTGTTTAAAAATTTTCTCTCTATGTTTAATGCATGCAATCGCAGCAACTTGAGCTAAATAATTTGAATTGTATGGTAATTTAACTTTATTCATTTCATTAATAATATCCTTATCTGCAATAGCATAACCAAACCGGAGTGAAGCTAAAGAAAAACCTTTTGAAAAAGTCCTGGCAACTATCAAATTTTTCACTTTTTTCAATAAGGATAGGCTCGTTTGATTAGAAAAATCTGCGTATGTTTCATCTACAACGACAATTCCAGGAAAATTGCTACATATTTTTAGAATAGAAGCATTACCAAATGATTTACCATTGGGATTATTAGGGGAATTAATAAACATCAATTTACCTTTAGCTGAAAACGCAGGTTCAGGTAAAGTAAAATCTTCATTTAATTTAATTTCATTTACTTTAGCACCATATAATGAAGCTAATACGCTATACATACCATAAGAAGGATAAAAATAGACAACTTCATCTCCTGGATCTATGAATACTTTAAAAATAGTATCTAAAACCTCATCACATCCATTAGCGATGAAAACCGTGTTTCTATCTGTTAATGTATCTTGTTCCCTCAATAAGACTGATACTATTAATTTCCGAACTTCAAAAGCAGTAGGATCTGGATATTTTCTAATCTTGTCATTTATTGCATTTTTAATCTCATTTATAACTTCTGGAATGGGGGGATAAGCATTTTCATTAGTATTTAATTTAACCCATCCATCTCCCTGTGGTTGTTCTCCAGGTTCATAAGCAGCATAATTTTTGAGAGACTTCCTAATAAATTTATCCAGATCCATAATTCTTCCCATATCTTTTTTATTTTTTTTTTACTTATTTTAATAATTTTATAATTTTAGTTATCTATTGACATATTTTAATTTTTGTCTTTTAATCTTTCTTCAATTGACTTTTTATGACCTAATAATCCTTCAAATTCAGCAATTGTCATCGCCGAATCCGCAATTGATTGTAATCCTTCTTTATTGCATTCTAAAACGTCTATTATTTTAAAAAATTCAAAAACGTTTAATCCAGAATAAATTTTAGCATTTCCTCCAGTAGGTAATATATGGTTGGTTCCGGCAGAGTAATCTCCTAATGGAACTGGTGAATAAGAACCTAAAAATATTGCTCCTGCATTATTAATCCTATTTAACAATTCTTTAGGATTTTTAGTCATAATTTGTAAGTGTTCTGGTGCTATAATATTACTTACTCTAATACATTCATCAATATCAAGAGCTTTAATTATTAGTGAATTTTTTTTTATTGCTTCTTTTATAATCTCTTTTCTTTCTGACTCTTCAATAAAAATTCCTATATTTTTCTTTATTCCATCAATAAGATCATTTGAAGGAGTAATTATTATTCCAATATTATCAGGATCATGCTCGATTTGAGATAAAAAATCTAAGATGATATAGTTTATAGGTGCAGAATCATCTGCTAATATTAATATTTCCGAAGGTCCTGCAGGATTATCTATGGCAACGATATCACGTAAAAGTTGCTTACTACCATTAACCCATTTATTGCCAGGACCAACTATTTTTTGAACTTTAGGAATAGTCTCTGTTCCATATGCCATGGCCGAAATCGCTTGAGCACCTCCAACTTTATAAATGTCTTTTAAACCATACTCATTAGCAGCAACAAGAATTTCAGGTGCAATTTTTTTATCTTTTTGAGGTGGTGAACAAATTATCATTTTCTTTACTCCAGCAACAAGAGCGGGTGTAATGGCCATTAAGACCGTACTTGGATATATTGCCCTTCCACCAGGAATATAAATTCCAATTGATTCTAACGGACGATAAACTTGTCCTGCTTTGACTCCTTTTCTTATCTCTATAGACCATTCTTCTCGTAGTTGTGCTTCATGAAATTGAATTAAATTTTGTTTAGCAGTTCTTATAGCTTCCAATAAGGTTGTTTCAATTTTTTCATATGCTTCTTTTATTTCCTCATCTTTAACTTTTATATCAGATTTTAAAAGTTCAACCTTATCGAATTTTTTTGAAAGTTTTATTATTGATTCATCACCATTTAACTTTACTTGGTTAATGATATCAATTATTTCACTCTTGATCTCATCAAATTGAGTCATAGAACGTGGAATATAGCTTGAGATCGTTTCTTCTGTAATTTTTTCTGAATCAATTATTCTTAGAGAATTCAAAAATCTCATCAAATTTTTATCTAATTATATATTTTCGAAAGGAAGAATCTGACGAGGCTCATGTACAACTAAGCCTTGAGCAAATTTCCTTAATGTGGGAATTAAATTCAAGAATTCTTCTTTCTTAATGATTGTATTTATTGCACACCATCCATCCAATCCATCACCTGCTAATTTTGAAATAGTTGGGCGTTTTAATGCGGGTAATTTTTTTAATATTTTATCTAAATTCTCTTGTTTGACATTCATGAAAATGTGTAATTTTTTAGAGGCTTCAATTACTCCCATTAAAAGTACTTTTAAATCTTTTATTTTTTCTCGTTTCCATTCGTTTTTCAAAGCATTTTTATTAGCTATTAAAACTGCTGTAGATCTATCAATTATGTCTATAATTTTCAAGTTATTTGCTCTTAACGTTGAGCCTGTTTGTGTATTATCAATAATTACATCTACTTCTTCAGGTGGTTTTGCTTCTGTTGCACCAAATGATAAAAATATCTTTACTTTCTCGTTTTCACCCCATGTTTTCCAAGGTGTTATAACTAAAGGTTCTTTATCACCAAAAATTTCTTTATAAGTTTCATTATTTTTAATATAATTTAAGGATAGAGTTAGATATTCAGTGGAAATTCTCAAGATTTTTTTTTCTTCAGAAAAATTTCTTAATAACTCATCTAAAGAATTAATTTTATCCCAAGTATTTGGAACGCAAAGGACTATTTTTACACCTCCAATCTCCAGATCAAGTACTACTTCTACGTCGGCATTGGTCTCTTTTACCCAATCTATGCCAGAAATTCCTAAATCGAACTCATCTTCACCAATTAAATAATTTGGAATTTCTTGCGGACGTAATAACTTCACATATACATCAGGGTCGCTAATTGTTGGTCTATAATCCCTGCTAGAGGAAAATTTTAAATTTAATCCCGCTCGGTTAAAAAAATCACTTACAACGTCCTGTAAACTTCCTTTTGGAATTGTAAGTTTTAAAAGATTATTACTCATCAATATTCACGGTAAAAATATATGTACTTATTTACTTTGTTTTAAATATTAATAATGCAATGATTTTGAAATTTTTGTTTTTTAATTTATTATTCTAGTATTATAGTCAAGGTATTTTATTAAGGAACAAGTATAAAGAAAGAGTGTTTATATTAATCTCTTATAAATATTTAGAAAAACTAATTTTTAAATGTGTAATCACTACTAATAATATATATAATTTATTATTACGTAAGTACTATTTAATACTCTTAATGAAATTAAAATAATTCTTTAGGTGAATTTAAATGGGAGATCTAGCACTAATGTTTCATGTTAAGGACGGTGGAGTTTCCGATCCAGTTAAATGGAGTAAGGATAACCTCCAACCTGATCGGTCGATTATCGTTTTAGATGAATCCTCAGCATCACTCTTTCTCTGGCATGGTCAGAAACAAGGTCTCGTTCAGAGAAGAACCGCCTTAAGACAAGCACAATCATTAAAAGGACATGGATATACAGTTGGAAAAAGTATTATTGGACGTGATACAAGAGAAATAATTGAAATTGATGCAAGAAAAGTCGGTAGGGTGCCTGATGATACAGACGCAAACAATAAACTTGAAGACATTTTAAGTAGAAAGTATAAAGAATTAAATGATTTTGTTGTCACATTTGATTTAGAGGGTGTTGGTCCTTCTAAACCAAAACCGACTCAAGCTAAAGCTAAACCTATTACTATAGAAACACCTGTCAAAACAACTTCAGTGAAACCAGTTGCAGAACCTATGGCAACTAAAGCTACTGTAGAGAAAAAATCTACTGTTCAAACAAAACCAGCAACGCAAACAATCAAACCTGCCTCTGAATATGAAGATAGTACTATAGAATCAATACCTGTACAGAAGTCTCAAGACACTCCTATATCAGATGCTCGAATTGGATTATTACTAGTTAGTATTCTTGATAAATATGATGATATATGGATTTCAAAAAAATCCGATGGCAATTATAGCGTAGAGATGATGGATGGACCTATATGTAGTTTCAAAATTGTAGAAAATGCAATTAAATTCACTCAAAATAGCTTTTCTGGTATTTCTACTAACATAAAGAATCAAATCAAGAAAAAATACGCAGATTTAGCAAAATTGTTATAATTTTTTTCTTTTTTTTTCTCATATCTTTTTTTTAATTGTATAATAAAAAATTCATTCTAGAACTGTTAATAATTAAATTTTTAATGTGATCAATTTTAATATAAATACATACTAAATTCTATATTATATAAAGGTGTTAATACTGTTAAAAGCTGACGCTACTTATAAAATTGCTATATTTGGAGAAAGTACTGTAGGGAAAACAACTCTCACACAGAGATATCTAACAGGAATATTTAAAATAGACCCTCAATTAACGATGGGTGCGGAAATTTTCATAAAATATATAAATGTAAAGGAAAAAAGGGTAGTTCTTCAAATTTGGGACTTTGGTGGAGAGGAGCGTTTTAGATTTCTATTACCAACATATGCTAGTGGTAGCTCTGGTGGGATATTCATGTTTGATATCACTAGACCTTCTAGTTTATCTAGTATTGAAGGTTGGTTAGAAGTCTTTAATTCAGGATTACAGGAAAATATAAAAGATATCCCTATTTTACTTGTAGGAGGGAAATCAGATTTAAGTACTCAAAGAGAAATTTCAAGAGATCTAGCTATGAAACAAATAAATGCGTATAATTTGTTTGATTATGTAGAATGTTCTTCCAAAACAGGAGAAAATGTTGAATTAATCTTCGAAATTTTAGTTAATGAAATAATGAATAGAGCAGGTATTATTTAGGTGTGATTTTATTTTTATTATAATTATTATTTCTTCTTACTCATATAAGATTAAATACTTGGATTGATTTTTTTATTTAAGAAAATTTAAGAGAGCAATTGAATTCAAACAATTAAAAATTCAGTCGTTTAATATAATGAAATTTTATAATTTGACAATTCTTTTTTCTAAACTCGAGGAGAAGTCAGGAAAGCTAGAGAAAATAGATATTTTAGCAGATTTTTTTGAGAAAATTAAATTAAATAAGGATTTTTCAGATTTAGATAAAATAATATATTTATTACAAGGTCACTTGGTTTCTAACATCAAACAATTTCCAAAAATGGGGATTGCAGAAAAAATGATCATTGAAGCTTTATCAATTCACTCGGGGATTAACAAAAATAAAATTAAAGAGATTTTAGTAAAAAAAGGAGACATAGGTGCAGCAGCAGAAATAGTTTTATCTGAAAAAAAGTCACAAAAATCGTTAATGGATTTTAATAAAAATTTCGGATCAGATATGTCATCCTTGGAAATCTCTGAACTTTATTCTGAATTGGAAAAAATCTCTTTTACAAGTGGAGCTGGTTCAAATGATATAAAATTAGGTATATTGAGAGGATTGATGAAAAATCCCCTAGAAACAAAATATTTACTAAGAATCATAACTTCGACATTAAGAGTAGGTGCTGCGACTCAAACGATTTTAGAAGGTATAGCATTAGGATTTACTGGAACAAAGGAAAATAAAGAATATATTGAGAGAGCTTTTAATTTACATCCAGACTTAGGGGATATTGCTATGATTCTTGCTGAAAAAGGAATAGAGGCAGTAAAGAAAGTAAAAATTCATTATGGAATACCAATTAGAATGATGCTTGCATCAAGAGTTCCATACACGGAAATCGAAACTAAACTTGGGAATCCTTTTATCGCAGAATATAAGTTAGATGGAGAAAGGCTTCAAGTTCATAAAAAAGGAGATGAGATCAAGTTATTTTCAAGACGATTATTAGAAATAACAGAACGATATCCGGATGTTTGTGAAATTTTAGAAAAGAGCATTATGGCTAAAAATGCAATACTTGAAGGTGAGGTCGTAGCTATGGATCCTTTTTATGAAAAAATGCTTCCCTTTCAAGTGTTAAGTAAAAGGAGAAGAAAATATGATATAGAAGAGATGAAAAAAGAAGTTCCTGTATGTCTATTTTTATTTGATTTATTGCAATTTGAAAATGAATCGTTCATTGATAAATCTCTTTTAAAGCGTAGAAAAAAGCTTGAAGAAATTGTAAAAGAAAGTGATGAGTTACGCTTGGTAAAATCAATTTCCATAAAAAATACTGAAGAGCTAATTAATTTCTTTAATGAAGCAAGAGAAAGAGGCAATGAAGGTATAATGACAAAATCCATCCAACCTGATTCAGTTTATCAACCAGGAAACCGTGGATATTTATGGATAAAATTAAAGGGATTGGAAGGAGGTAAATTATTAGATACTGTAGATATTGTATTGGTAGGAGCATTTTATGGAACTGGACGACGAACTGGTGTTTATGGGACATATTTAGGTGCCGTTTATGATTCAAATGTTGGAAATTTTGAATCATTTACAAGAATCGGATCGGGCTTTACAGATGAAATGTTAAATACATTAAAAGAATTAGTTCATCCACTAGAAGTTAAAAATAAACCAAAAAATGTAATTTGTGAAGATAAACCAGATGTATGGATAAAACCAGAAATTGTTGTTGAAATTATAGGGGATGAAATAACATTAAGTGATAAATTTTCATCTTTGGGTTATTCAATGAGATTTCCCGTATTCCAAAGAATAAGACCAGAAAAAGACCCAAATGATATCACAACCACAGATGAAATAAAGCAATTATATGAAACTCAATAAAAATTAAAAAGAGATCATGTAAATGTCAATTAGTATGATTCAGTAATAATTAGGATATACTTGAATGCCCTTTTCTCCTAACTTTTCAATAAATTGGGGTATTTGAGTTAAATTATTCCCACCAAAATAAAATTCTTTTAAGAATTCCAAATTGATGACTGATTCTGGAATTTCAACAAGATTATTTTTAGATATGTTTAAATATTCTAATAAAATTAAGTTTTTTATGAATTTTGGAATGGATTTTAATTTATTTTTTTCACAATTTAAAACTTTAAGTTTACTCAGATTACCTAATGATTCGGGTAAGCTTATAATCATATTGCAGCTAACATTTAGATATTCTAAGTTTATTAACTCTCCAAGAGATGCAGGTAGAAATGTTAAATAATTTTCAAAAAGATTCAATTTTTTTAATGAGATAAGGTCTCCTATAGATTCAGGAATAACCTTTAATTGATTTAATCCTAAATCTAATACTTCCAAATGAGAAAGAGAACAGATTTCATTAGGCAATTCTTCAAGCTTGTTTATATTTAAGGATAAAAATTTGAGAAATCTTAATTTCCCAATAGAAGATGGTAAAGAAGTTAAAGAATTAGAGTATAAATCTAATTCTTCTAAAAGTGTTAAGGAGTCAATCCAATCAGGAATCGTGGTAATTTGATTATATCTTAAACTTAATTTTTTTAAAAATTTTAAATTTTTTATCTCTTCTGGAACAGTTTTTAATCCCTTAAATTGAAAATCTAGTTCAATAATTTTAGAATTACTGATTTTATATTGAATTCTCCAAAATTTTTTTTTGAAAAATAATAAAGTATAGAAATTAATAAGAATATCTGATAATTCTTGAATTTCAAGTTTTTCAATAGTTTTTTGTTCATAAAGTGTTTCATATCCTATTTTAAACTCACTATTTTTAACGTATTTTAGACCATTTTCAAGCATTGATCTTGAATTAGTAGAAACTAAAAAGTTTAGCGTTTTAATGATGGTTTGATACAAAATTTTTAAAAGTTCAGGTGAATATTCATAAATAAGAGCCCAATTAATTGGTTTAAACGCATTTTCATAATAATCTCGATTAATTATTCTAGCTGCCGCAATTCTTACACTCTCATCTGAATCTGAAATCAAAAGATTTTCTAATAAATTAAAAATATTTTGACTTTTTATTCCGATCTTGCCTAAAACATTAACTCCTTCTGTTCTAATATTGTGAAAATTACTATTTTCAATTAAATCAATTAACTTTTCTATTGTTGTTTCTTTATCCAATGTACCGTTACTATAATTGCTTAAAATTTTATCAGGAGAAAGTTCCATTACATTAATTATAGAGATCTTTATTTTTTAATTTTAATTACATTTATCGAGGTATTTTTAAACCATTTAGTTCTAACTCATTTAAAAATTTTGGAAGCTTTTTATTAAATTTATTATAATTTAAATTAATAGTTTTAAGTGATTTTAATTCCATTAAAGTTTCTGGAAGGTCTTCAAGTTTATTCCCCCATAGGTTTAATTCTTCAAGTGAATTTAGTGAACCTATCCATTCTGGAATAGATGAAATGTTATTCCAACTTAAATTTATTTTTTTTAATGATTTTAACTGCTCTAATGAAACGGGTAATTCTTTAATTTTATTATTTCTTAAATTTAAGGTTTCTAATGAAGATATTTCACCAATACACTCCGGAATTTCTTCTAGATCATTATTATATAATTCTAACTCTTTAAGAGAATGTAGGGAATTAAAACAGTCGGGTAATATGGATAATAATTTATTAACACCTAATCCTAATTTTTCCAAATTATGTAAATTACTCATACTTTCTGGTAGATTTATTAAGTTATTCATTCCAAGTTCTAATATTTTTAATGAAGTCATGTTTCCAATGTCTTCAGGTAAATAATTCAATTGATTTCCATATAAATCTAAAATTTCAAGGTTTGGAATTTGAAAAATTGTATCGGGAAGTTTTTTTATCCTATTTGCTCTTAAATCCAGTTTTTTAAGTGATTTTAAGGAAGATATTGATTGAGGAATTGAATTCAAGTCATTATATCTTAAATATAATGTTTCAAGCGATGAGAGCGTGCCTATTTTTTCAGGAAGTGATTTTACTTTATTATAACTTAAATCTAAATATTTAAGAGACTTTAATAAACTAATAGAATCAGGAATAATTCCAAGTCTATTAATTCTCAAATCTAATCTTTTTAATGAAGATAATACTCCAATAAATTCAGGTAAATTCTTTAAAAGATTTAAATTGAAGATATTACTTCCCAATGAAGATAAATCTAATTCATCTAATTTTCCATTTTTAAGCTTGAAATCAATTTTTCCATATTTTTTTTCAAAATAATCGATTACTAAAAAATTGAGAAGTGTTTTAGCTAACATTTCCCCGGATAAATCTTCGATTTTGGTGTTTTTTAAAATCTGATCTAAATATTTCTTACATTTCTCGTTTTCAATTTCTTTTAATTTATCAAGTAAAATCTTTTTTGAAAATAAGTTGTCGATTTCCCCTAAAATATTTATAATAATATTTAAAAAGTTTAAGGAGGTTTCATGAAGGAGCGAATATTTCATTAAAGGTAATGCTTTATCAGGAAATAATTCCTTAATTCCTTTAGCAGCAATCATTTTGATTTTATGATTTGAATCTGATATTAGTAAATTTTCTAAAAAATTAAATATTCTTCCATTTTTTAGTCCAATTTCAACTAATATTTCAAGACTTTGAATTCTAATATTAATACGTTCAGAATTATCTATTAAAAATATCAATAGGTTAATAGCAGAAGATTTATCAATGTTTTCATTTATTAGATCTTCATATATTGTTTTTGGAGAAATCATCATCTTCAAGTAGAAACTAGTACAATGAATATTTTTAATTTTAGTTTATCAAATATAAAATTATAATACTTTTTTATTATATTCG
>JBHLME010000135.1:0-12046 GCA_048938445.1 Promethearchaeota archaeon
AGTGCTTGTATACCAATATCAGTTGTTCCACCGTCTCCAGCAAATACGAGAGTAATCATTTCTTCCCAAACTTGACCCGGGAATCTATAGGCTTTAGCCTTAAAAGCTTCAGAAATTCCTGTAGCCGCTGAAGCACCAGCTGCAAAAGCCATATTCGTAAATGGAAAATTTGGCGCGGTTTTAGGCCATAATCCAATTACAACATTTAAACAAGATGCTGGTGTTACAAGTGCGGTATTAGGACCTAAGGCTTTTATGGCCCATCTTAATGCGATTTCTAATCCACATCCAGAACAGCAAGAATTTCCTGGTAAAAACCATTCTTTACAAGCAATATCATCTTCTAATACTTGTTTTATTGTAACCATTTTATTCAACCTCTAATTTTCCATGCCAGAGAGTTCCATGTAATAAATCTTCTGGTAATTCTCCAGTTTCATTCATTTTTATTAATATCTTTAATTGTTCTTTTTGTTGTTCTACAGTAACCTCTCTGCCTCCTAAACCACCCATCATTGGAAGTACAATCGCAGTTTTTTCAGTACCATGAAGTGCTGTTTTTACTTCACTACTCACGGGTCCTCCAGTTGGGCTTCCAAATGCGGTAGCACGATCCATTACTCCAAGAATTTTAACTTTTTTAGCAACCTCAATAACATCCTCTACAGGAAAGGGTCTAAAATGTCTTAATTTGACCATTCCAACCTTGTAACCCTCTTCTCTTACTTGATCGACTGCTTCTTCCATTTGAAATGCTAAATCTCCATAAATTAGCATTGCTACATCAGCATCATCCAATTTATAGCTTTGAGTTAGACCATTTCCATAACTCCTTCCAAAAGTATTTTCAAATTCTTTTGCGGCGTTTTTTATCTTATCTTTAGCCATAATCATAGTATCGTGGATCTTCATCCTGAATTCAGAATAAAATCCAGATGGCATTATTAAGTTTCCGAACATCATTGGACGCTCTGGATCTACGAAAATATGAGGCCATCCCTTCTCATCTGGTAGTGGAGGTAAATATTCATCTACAAGTTCTTGATCTTCAATCACAACCGGTTTTGAAGTGTGAGATAAAATAAAACCCCCATAAGCTATGAATTTAGGTAATAATACTTCATAATCTTCGCAAACCTTATAGGACATTAATATTTCATCATATATCTCCTGATGAGTAGCAGTAAATGCACTCATCCACCCCGTGTCTCTTTGCGATATGACATCTGTAAAATCGGCCCAGATATTCCAAGGGGGTGCTGGACCTCTTGAGGCGATTGCTGTGACAATAGGTAATCTCGTACCTGCCGCCCAATGAAGCATTTCATTCATGTAAAAGAGTCCTTGCCCCGAAGTTGCCGTAAAAGTTCTTGTTCCAGTCATGCTAGCTCCCACCATTGATGCCATTACACTATGTTCACTTTCAACTTTAATATATCGAGTTCCTGGCATCATTCCTAAATCAACAAATTCTGATAATTTTTCAACTACCGTTGTCTGAGGAGTAATTGGATATGCACTAATTACCTGAACTCTGGCAGATTTAGCTGCATAAGCCGCAGCTACATTACCTTTAATTATTAAATTTTCTTTATTTTGTATAAAATCTTGTTTTGCTTTACTCATGGGCAAAATCATCCTCCCTTTTCATTTGAATATTCTTTGTAGGGCACTCTTTTGCGCATACTCCACATCCCTTACAATATATTAAATCAATATCAAAAGAACCATCTTCATTCTTTATTATTGTCCCTTCTGGGCAATACATCCAACAAATTCCACATTTATTACATCCTTCTTGATCAATTATGGGTCTAAAAGTTCGCCAATCTCCAGTTGTACCTATTGATCCATCAATTGGCAAGGAAATAGGAATCGGAGGTACTTCCTTCCAATTTTTATATTCTTGAACCTTTGGTCTTTTATCTCGAGATTTGTTAATCTTTTTCCATTTTTTTGTATCTGACATTATTTGACCTCCTTGACTGACTCATAAGCATCTCGTGCAACACTCATGTTTTTTTCAAGTCTATCTTCTCCAAATTCTTTTTTCAAAACTTTTTCCATGATTTCAAGATCATAGTATCCTGTTATCTTTCCAAAAGCACCTAACATTGGAATGTTGAGAATTGGTCCACTAGAATGCATGAATCCCCTATTTATACAAATTCCCGTAGCATCTACTATGAAAATTCTTATATTTTCTGGTAAACCATCATTTTTAATAGGAGTTGGACTATCAGCAATTATTGTTACTCCTTCCTTGACAGTCTCTCTAATTCTTGGAATTTCTAATAATGATGTATCGAAGATTAACATGTAATCGGGATCCTTTACGCTATCATAAGTTCTAATTATTTTATTTTTTGACACTTTTGTAAACGCCATGATTGGTGCTCCACGACGCTCAGCTCCTATTATTGGAATAGCTATCGTATCTGCAAATCCTTTCTCATAGGCCATTTCAGCTAATAATTGACTTGCAGTAATTGCAGTTTGACCACCACGCCCATGAAAAAAAATTTCAATTATTTTTTCCGTTTCTGTCAATTTTTTCCAACTTTTATTTTTTTAAACTTTTTAAAATCATTACCATTACAACCAATAAAAAAGAAAGAAGTATTTTTTATTGGTCGCTTTCATAAAATTACTACTACTACTAATAAAAGTAAAGTAATAAAACTTAATATAAAGTTCAATTGCAATGATAATTCATTTCTAGCAATTTCCATGGAATTCCAACTTTATATTATAAGTTAAAATTATTTTAATAAGTAATATCTTAATATCTTAAAATTCAGAAATCTTAAAAATTTTACTATTAAGAATCATAATCATTTATATCAATATTTAATTATTTTATAATAAACATGTCAGAGAAAGCAAAAGAATCTGAAGAAAGATTTTCTTTTAAATGTCCTTCATGTAACCAAGGTCTGATTTTAATCAATAAAGTTATTTATGATATAAAAGATGGAGATCAAATGTTGATTCTTAATTTCGAATGTGATAATTGCGAATTTTCTACAAATGATATAATACCATTATCGACAAACATGAAACCAGGAATTATAATACTTAAAATAAAGAATAGTGAGGACCTTAAATCTAAAATCTACCGATCACCAACTGGTAAATTAGAAATTCCAGAATTAGAATTAGTAGTAGATCCTGGTCCAAGAGCAGATTTTTACTTCACCAACGTAGAAGGTATTTTATTTAGATTTGAAAGTGCTGTGAAGATTTATAAAAATAATCTTGAAGATAATGACCCTCAAGTAAAAGAAATTGAAATAATTTTAGAGGATTTGAATAATGCAATAAACGGAGATCTTCCATTTACTTTAAAGATAACGGATCTTGCTGGGGGAAGTTATATAATACCTCAGGAGGGAACAGAATATTCATTCGAACCTCGGGAGCATGATGATTCTGGTACTGAATATGATATTCAATTTTCATAACTTATTTAACAGAAACTAACATTAATTATTAATCAGAATTAATTATTTATATAGAGTGATATCACATGGTTATTAAAAATGTTGGAATTTTAACTGGTGGTGGCGATTGTCCCGGTCTCAATTCTGTATTGTATGGAATTATGCTAAAAGCGTTTGATGCGGGGATAGAATGTGTTGGTATCTTAAGAGGTTGGAAAGGCTTCTTGGAGAATGAAACCATAACCCTTAATATTGCTGAACATGATGATCTACATACAATTGGTGGTACGTTTTTATACACGAGTAGGACAAATCCATTTAAGGATGTTAGTAAAGCTAAAACTGAAGAGGAAAAAGAAAAAATTCGTGAAAAAGTAGCAAGAGAAATGGCTGTTAAGTTTGATCAGCTTGGTATAGATGCTTTAATTGTTATTGGAGGGGATGATACAAATGGGGTCGCCAATGCAATGCATAAATATACCGGAGCTAAAGTAGTAGGCTGTCCAAAGACAATTGATAATGATTTAGCCGGTACGGAATATACTTTTGGATTCTGGAGTGGTGCCCAACTAGCATCAAATGCTATGGATAATCTCACGACAACTGCAAGATCTCATCAAAGAGTCTTTATTGTTGAGATAATGGGGCGTGATGCTGGTTATTTAACAATGTATAGCGGTATATCATCTGGAGCAGATATAATATTAATACCTGAAACTCCCTTTTCTTTAGAAAAAGATGTTATAGAAGTTTTAAAAAATAGAGTAAATACTGGACATAAATATCACATTATCGCTTGTTCAGAAGGAGCTTATCCAAATGAACAATCCCTTAAAAATGATTTCAAGACTATTAGTCAAGAAACTATTGATAAATTACCCAAAGATTCATTTGGAAATCCAGTTTTACCTGCATTAAACATGTCTCAAATAATAGTTAAAGAATTGGGATTGAGAGTGGATTTAAAAGAAGAATTTTCTAAAAATAATCTTGATTTTGAATGTAGAAGTGTTGTACTTGGTCATACAATGAGAGCTGGCACGCCTAATGCTTTTGATCGTATTTTAGGACTAAGGTATGGTCTTGCTGCAATGAAACTTGTGATAAAAGAAGATTTTGGGAAAATGGTCTCTCTTCAAGGTGACAAAATCGTTTCCATACCTCTAGCTGACGGTGCTCGGAAAAAATATATTGAAAAAAATAGCGATTTGATTGAACTGAGGGATTTGATGGTAAAAGTACGCTATTTATCTAAACAGAATTAAAATTGCTTCAATTTTTTCTTTAAATCACATTTACTTATTTTTTTTTTAACTTAACCAAAGTGTTTTTCTTCTTCAGCGTCAGCATCTATTGCATCTTTTTCTACATCCCGTCCAAGCCATTTTTCACTCAAAATTTCCTTATAATATTCATGCTGAATTATTAAAGACATAATCTCTGATGTTCCCGTCCATATCATCGATAACCTCGCATCTCTCAATAAGCGCTCAATAGGATAAACTGTGGTGTATCCAATTCCTCCCATGATCTGCATTGAATTATTGATAACCTTCCAACAAGCTTCAGTTGCAAACTTTTTTGATTCAGATACCATTCTTCTTTGTAATTCAGGAGGTGCACCTGCATCTATCGTTTTTGCAGTATTATACACCAAAGCTCTCGCGGCGTCTAATAAAGTGATACTATCTGAAATAGTAAAGTTCACTGCTTGAAAATTCTTTATAACCTGTCCAAAAGCTTTTCTCTTTGTACTATATTTTGTAGCAATTCTCAGACAAGCTCGAGCAGTTCCAAGGATTCCTGCGGCGCTGGTCATTCGTTCCGGAACCATCATTTGATAAAAAATTTGTCCTCCGGCACCCTCTTTTAAAATGATGTTTTTTTGTGGAACCCTAGCATCATTAAATTTTAATCTTCCCGCACCCCCTCCGCGAGTTCCCATCAAACCATATATGTACTCCGCTTTTACATTTTCGGTTTTATCAACAATAAATAAACTTATAGACTCATGCGCTTTAGCATTAGGATTTGTCTTTGCATAAACCAAGAAAAAATCTGCCCCTTCAGCACCTACAACAAAACGTTTTTCTCCATTCAAGATATAATTATCGCCATCTTTTATAGCCGTTGTAGTAGCACCAAAAAAATCAGATCCACCTCTAGGTTCGGTCAAGGCTTCTGCCGTAAAGATTTTACCTTCACACATGGGTTTGAGATATCTCTCCTTCTGATCTTCAGTACCAAACATGTTGAGGGCTTCACCACAAATACTAGGTAAACTAAATAGGCATCCTAAAGACATACCTAAAACACCTATTTCTTCAAGCGCTATGACTTCACTTTCCCAATTCAATCCTCTCCCTCCATATTTCTTTGGAAATCGGAGCCCTATTAAATTATTTTTTGCTAAAGAAACAACATATTCTTTAGGATATTGAATCTCATCTTTATCCATTTGTTTTAATAGTGAATGAGGCACCTCATTCTTTACAAACGCTCGAACTTCTGCTTTTAGTTTTTTATTTTCATCATTTAAAATATAATCAAACATGATTAGTTCAATTTTAATAAAAATATGTTGAAGTATAATAAATAAATCATTTATTTTATTAAAATTTTAAATAAATAAGATGTTTATAGAGGATTAAATTTAATAATTATCAGTGTGAGATTTTTCTTACAACAAAGTTAAAATTTAAAAATACTAAGTCTATTATCTTGTTTTTTCAATATATAAAAAAATGTATCCAAATGAAATGGAATAATCTTTTATTATTAGTTGTGAATCCGAAATATAATTGGCTGAAACTAGTAAAAAAAAATCCTTTTTATAGTCTTAAGGTTTTAAGAACGTTGTATTCCTTAGTTTTTTAAATATTCGAAATTAAAGGGGAAATTTCAATAATAAGAGAAAATTATTAAAAAATTTTTTAAGTCTAGAGGGATGAAATACATTAGTGATTCTAGAAGAATTTTCGAAAAACTCGAGCTTACTTCTTATGGATATTAAGGATCCTATAATTGCAATTAATAATGGATGAACGAGGTAAATATGACAGTAATAACTACAGCAAAAGAGATTTTTGATAGGAGTATTGAACATCAGCGTTTTTATTGGAAAAAAATCTTATTAGTTAAACCAAATTATAGATCTAATGGGTGGGATTATTATAATTTGGATTTTCCTCCTATAAATTTGACATATATAGCAAGTTATTTATCCGATTTAGATGTTCAAATTGAAATTTTAGATACAAAAGTTAATAATATGAATTCCAAGCAAATAAGGAAGAAAATAAAAAAATTTAAACCTGATCTCGTTGGAATTACTGTATTTGTTTCGGCAGCATTAAAGGCGAGTGAAAATATTGCGGTAATTGTAAAAGAATTAGATCCTAATTGTAAAGTAGTTTGTGGGGGGAGGCATCCAACTTTTGAACCTGATGAAATGTTAAAATTGAACGAATTTGATTATATCGTGAGAGGAGAAGGAGAATTAACATTTAGGGAACTAATAATTAATGGATCACCAAAAGGTATACAGGGGATTTCATATAAATCCAATGGAAAAATAATTCATAATCCAGACCGACCTTTAATTAAAGACTCAGAAAGAGTTAGATTACCTGCAAGACATCTCACTAAGAATAATAAATATAAAATTCTCTCAGTTAGATTGGAAACAATAGAAACTTCACGAGGATGCCCATATACTTGTAAATTTTGTACAACCCATATTTTTAACAATGGTTTGTGGAGACCTCGACCTGTTGATAATATAATTACCGAATTGAAGTTAATTTCGCATAATAGGAAGATTAGCGACATCTTCTTTGTTGATGATAATCTGACCGCTAACACCAAACGTATTGAACAACTTTGCGATAAAATAGTTGAATGTAAAAAGAAAAGAGAAATCAGTGATTTCAAGTTTTTTGCTCAAATACGAGTTGATTCAATCGTAAAATCACCTCAAATGGTAAAAAAAATGGCAGATGCTGGTTTCTGGATAATATTCATTGGTATTGAAAGTGTTAACGAAGAATCGCTTAAAGATATGAGAAAAGGATTCTCGTTTAATAAAGTACTGAAAGCATTAAAGATATTACACCAAAATAACATTATTGTCATTGGCAATTTAATTTTAGGTGTAGATTTAAATTCAACCGAAGAAGAAATAAAAAAAGAAATTCAATTCATAAAAACCATTGATGTTGACATTGTAAGTTATGTAATTCTAACGCCATTTCCAGGGAGCGATACTTTAAAAGAATTAGAAACAGAAGGATTAGTAATTTCAAAGGACTGGTCCAAATATACAGTATTTGAACCTGTCATTAAAACTCGTCAATTAAGCTCAAAAAAATTGTATGAATTATTATATTATTCGTTTAGGGAGCTGAAATATATTAATAGACCTAAATCAATAATAAAAAAAATCATTAAAACTCATGGATTATTGTTCATTTTGAATCCAAAAAGAATCCTCTCATTTATAAATTCTTATCTTAAAGTAAGAGCATTATTTAAAGAATTTTAATTTTTTTAATCTTTTTTTGTATTATTCTTATATATTCTAAAAGTTTTTTAGATATATAGAAAAAAACTTAATGTTTATTTCATACAGATAATAATCATTTTAAAAATGATTAAACAGAACTTATTAGATTCCCTTTCTTTTATTTTTATTAATGAATGAATTTTTTAAAATCTACACGCATACACCTTGGGACAATTTAAAGTCCGATCAGTTAGTTGAAGTTAAATTAATGTCTCTAAAAAGTATTTTCAAGAATTTTCCAGTAATTGAAAAGGAATTTTTTGAAGATTTGCTTTCGAATGTGTATAAACAAGGTCATTACTCTTATATACAATCTTTAAAAAGAATTATAGGACCAACCAATGAAGATTATGACATCGCATCATGGATTTTCCTCTGGGCTATCGATTCTCAGAAAAGAATGTATCAATTTTTATTTCAAAAAACAAAAATACAAGATAAACCATCTCAATCAGTTTTAGCAGCCTTGGCACCTCCTGAATTAGGTAAACTAATTTCTGAACATGAGAAGGACGCAATTCATCGCATTTTTACTTTATTAAATACTCCTAAGAAAATACAATTTTTAATGATACTTGCTCCAAAAGGTAAATCCATTGCTGAAGAATCTCAGTTCTATGAAATTGATCAAGACAAAATAGATAAATTTAAGAGAGCTCAAATAATGGGTAACATGCCAAACATCCAAGGACAATGGTTTCCTAATTTTTCTCCTAAATGTCCCATATGTAATGAATTACTCGTAGGATTAGAGAATTATAGAATAAGTGGGGGGAAGATCATTTGTCCTCGATGTGGATATCAAAAATCAAATAAAACACCTAATTTTTTTTAGTATCATTAAAAAAAATTTGAAAATTTCTTTTTGTATTTGAAGTCTTTCTGAAAAAATTAAATACTTCGAAAAATGAATAATTTACCTAAAAAGTAAGACAATGCCACGTCCTTTAGGGAGTGGATGAATTATATAAAAAAATTAGTCGAGTTATGCAAAGAAAAATACATTCCCACTTTAAGTAAAGTTTAATCTCTTAAAATAGTCATTTTAAAGGAAAAGACTCTTTTACCTTGGTATCAAACTTCAAATTTTACGAATTTCTTTAACCAGTTCTGATGCTTCTATTATTTTATCTTTTAAAAGATTATTCACATTGTTTAATTCCTTTTCACTAATTTTTTTATTCATAATAAGTTCATAAGACATGAATATCGAATGAAGGATATTTCCTAAATCATGGGAATAATTATCTTTTAGGGTATTTTTAATTTTCATAGCTTTCTTAATTTCTTGTTCTAATATTGCAACAATCCCGTTTATAAGTAATATAGTTATAAATACTGTCCCAATTGAATACGCCAGATATAATCCTAATTCTAATTCAAAATAAGGAATTAGTTGAGAAATCGTTGACATCATAGAAACTATACCACATGTCATAAAAAGTAATTTGACTGCTGATCTTGCTTTTAAATATACACGCAATAACATTATCGAGGTAGTTAATAATATAAATATCATCAATATTTGCATATTTACTATTAAGGAGCTGAAAATGAAAGCTGAAAAAGTCAATTTAGATATATGAGACGTTTTAAGGTTAGATTTAATAAAAATTTTATAATAATCTAGAAATGCAGCAATGAATAAATTAAAAGTTGTACCTACAAAAAAAATTTGTGCTATTATGCGAAAGATATTGTCCACGAATTGGTTTAATATAAAAAGATTTCCAATAAAAAATGTTATATAAATTGGTAGATATGAAATCAACTCTTTATCACGCATACACGCAATTCCAAATATTATAATTCCCAAAGCCAGAAGCACTGTATTAATGAATAAAGTTATAATTATTACATCAATTATACTTACCATTATATTCTCACCAAATTTTAGAGTTTGATATAATTAACTTTACAGAAGAAAAATTTATAATATAAGTTATAATTTAGATATCCTACCCCTTTTTAAATATTTTCTTATCAAAAAAAAAGAATTAATCAGATTCTTCTTTTTTTCTACTTTCCATAAATTTATTCCATTCAAGATTAATTATTTCTTGGTATTTCTTAAAAGCTAATATATCCATTTGTAATTTAGTGACGTCACCAAGATTTTCTCTTATCGTTTCGTTTTCTTCTTTAATATTAGAGATCTCTTCTTTTAATTTTTGGATTTCTTTTGTTTTTTCACTCACAGCAATTTCCAATTCTTAAACCTTTTTATCAACTTTCTCTAACTTTTGGCTTTCATTTTGAATTATTATTTTAACAATAAACTTTTATTAAAATTACTAAAATATTTTAAAATTTCATGATTTAATATGGATTATCAAATAAAAAAAAAAGTGATTTGAATGTATGTGGCAGCACTAGATTTAGGAACAACAGGATGCCGTACTTATATATATGATTTAGAT
Source organism: Promethearchaeota archaeon (assembly GCA_048938445.1). GTDB lineage: Archaea > Asgardarchaeota > Lokiarchaeia > Sigyniarchaeales > SOKP01 > FT1-020. Next base: position 10,428 of record JBHLME010000135.1, read on the forward strand.
GGTAATATTATTTCCAGCGATTATCAAGAATGGGATAGTTTTTTCCCAGCACCATCTCATGTGGAACAAGATGCTAAAATGTGGTGGTCATCTTTATTAATCACCATTACAAATGCAATAAAGAAATCAAAAATCGATAATAAAGACATAATAAGTTTATCAATTACCAATCAAAGAGAAACAATTGTTCCAGTTGATAAGGATGGAAATCCTTTATCTCATGCCCTTGTTTGGCAGGATAGAAGAACTACTAAACAGGTTGAATACATAAAAGAAAAAATCGGAGTGGATAAAATCTATAAAACTACTGGTCTTACAATTGATCCATATTTTTCTGCTACCAAAATATTATGGTTTAAAGATAATAAACCTGATATATATCAAAAAGCTCACAAATTTTTATTAGTGTCTGATTTCATTTTCTATAAATTAACTGGTAACTTCTATACAGATTATTCTAATGCTTCAAGAACCATGCTTTTTGATATAAATGAATTGAAATATTCAGATGATATTGCCAGCGAACTTGAACTTGATTTAGATAAAATGCCTAATGCCATTGAGAGTGGTGTTAATTTTGATAATATAAATAATAATGATACGGATTTTAATAAAAGCACAAAGGTTGTTACTGGAGCAGGAGATCAGCAATCCGCAGCTTTAGGTGTGGGTGTCATTTCTCCTGGAGATGTTAAATGCACTACAGGAACAGGAACTTTCATACTCGCCTATTTAGATAATCCATCATTTGATCCTGAAAAACGAGTTTTATGCAGTTGTCATGCCATTCCAAATGCTTGGGTTCAGGAAGCAAGTATATTTACTTCAGGTGCAGCTCTTAAATGGTTTAGAGATGAGATTGGTTATCAAGAATGTGTTGCAGCTGAAGAAGGTCAAGATCCATATGTTATAATTGATAAAGAAGCAGCTAAGTCACCTTTGGGGGCAAATGGATTACTAATGATTCCACACTTAGTCGGTGCTGGAGCTCCTTATTGGAATCCGTATGCTAAAGGTATTTTATTTGGATTATCCTTAGGGCATAAAAGAAGAGATTTATATCGAGCTGTTCTTGAAGGAGTTGCTTATGAAGTCAAGCGAAATATAGAAGTCTTTAAAAAGTTGAATCTAAAACCATTGGAATTGAAAGTGACAGGAGGAGGGTCCCGTTCAGATATTTGGAATAAGATTTATGCAGATGTCTTAAATTTAAAGTGCGTGAGGAATACAATAGAGGAAGCAACTTCTTTAGGAGCTGCAATATTAGCAGCATCAGGGGCAGGATTATTTCCAGATATCAAAAAAGCAGCTGAAAATCTCTGTAAAGTTGATAAAGAATTTCTTCCAGATGATAATAATAACATGTTTTATGAAAAACTTTATAAATTTTCCTCAGAATTCTATGATATTTTAAAAAGTAAAGAAATGTATAAGACTTTCAGCGATCTCTTCTCTCTATAATAATCCTTTTTTTTTTTCTAAATAAAAAATATTATCTATAAAAACATATTATCATAGTACTAAAATTTTTAATACACAATTATCTATATTTGTATTAAAATATAATATAAAAAAATAAAAAATGATAATATAATGACTGAAGCAAAACAAACTCAATA